>JBDKSF010000013.1 GCA_039680785.1 Candidatus Cloacimonas sp. | reverse complement strand
GAAACCCTTTTCTTTTCGTCAACCTGAATTTTCAACCCAATTTTGTTATTGCCAGCACGAGATTCAAAGATTTGGATATCTACATTACTATATCCTTTTGTGGCATATTCATTTTTCAGCTTATGCAATAATTGATTTTTTACCCCTTCGCTCCAATAACTACCAACCCGTATATTTACCAGTTCGTCAATTCTTTCTTGTTTCACAACTTTAAAACCGATATAATCAATACTACTAACTACAGGATTTTCCTGGATTTTGATGAGCAAAGTTACTCCTGTTCTATAGGGTTCCATTTCCACTTGAATATCGGAAAAGATACCCATCTTATATAGATTGCGTATTGATTTTGCCACTGTTTCAGGATCAAGAGCATCACCAATTCTGATACTAAGCGCCGAGGTTACCAATTCCGGATCAATATTGACCGCTCCGATAACTTTTATATCGTATATTGTTTCTCCAGCGGCATAAAGGTTTTGGACAAGGCAGGCAAGCAGCAGAAATGTAATGCTGCAAACTATTATTCTTCGCATTATTCCTCCACTTAAGAGTTAATGGACAGATTTGTTAAGTGCCTGTTTTCGTAAAGACATTTTTTTGCTTTTCCCAAAACCGCTTGTTTCATCTTCAAAGCATAGCGATTTTCGCTAAAAATGGAAATGAACTTGCTTTACTGATTGAATGCTTTATATTGTTTTCAGAGGTCTAAATGAATATTCAGGTAAAAAAATTATTTATAATCCTTGTCTTAACTACCATCTTTGCAATGTTTGGCGCTCAAACTACGCATTTGGTTAAGCCCACTCGTAAATATAATTTCTACCCTGCCAAGGCAGAAGAGGAAATATGTCGTGCCGATTCCGCCCACGGTTTTGATGTGCAAAAATATGAAATCACTCTTGCTATCAATGATGCCACTCATTTTATAACCGGCAATGTTTTAGCGACTGTAAATACAACCGCACCCCTTTCAAGCATCACTTACGAATTAAGTAATTTAACTGTTTCCAATGTGAGGGTAAATGGAATTAACACTACCTGGAATCACAATAATGGGTTACTAACCATCCCTATCAATGCCGCTGCAGGTCAGCAATTTACTACTCAGATATTTTATTCCGGTATTCCCCAATTAACCAATGATGTTTATCATTTAGGTATGGTATTTAGTGTTAATTCTGTCTTTACCATTTCCGATCCCGATGCCGGAAGAAATTGGTGGCCCTGTTATGATCATCCTTGGGATAAAGCAATTGTGGATTTGCATATTACTCTGCGAAGCGATTGGAAAGTTGCCGCCAATGGCATTAGAACCAGTATCATAAATAACCAAGACGGAACTTCCACCACTAATTGGATCGGTCAGAATCCAATGACTACTTATCTGGTTTGCCTGGCAGCGGGACCTTATGTGGAAATATATAATACAGATCCCAGCTTCCATAATCTTCCCCTCCAGTATTTTGTAATGCCAAACCAATATAACAATGCTTTGGTAGATTATATCAATATTCCTCAGATGATTCACTATTTTTCTGAACTTTTGGGAGATTATCCCTTTGAAAAATATGGTAATGCAACCGTCAATATGAATACTTTTGGAGCGATGGAACATCAAACAATGATCACTTTTACGAACTCTCTGATAACTGGAACCGGTGCCAGTGAATTAACCATCGCCCATGAATTGGTTCATCAATGGTTTGGAGACGCAGTAAGTTTTTTAACTTTTAAAGATGTCTGGCTTTCCGAGGGCTTTGCTACTTACAGTGAATTTCTTTGGTCAGATAAACTTTTGGGTTGGCAGAACGCTTGTTCCTATCTGGAAAGTAGTTTTCATCATTATTATTTGAATTGGGAAAATACAGAAGGACCGCACACTATTTACAATCCCTCTTTCAATAACTATTTTGCACCCCCTTCTTATGAAAAGGCAGCCAGTGTTTTGCATATGCTGCGTTTAAAATTGGGAGATACAATCTTTTTTAACTTGATTAGACAATATTATAGTACATATTGCAATGGAAATGCCGTTACTGCTGAATTTCAAGCAATGGCAGAACAAATTAGCGGACAAGACCTTAATCAGTTCTTTGATCAATGGATTTATGGTTCCGGTATTCCCAGCGTTCAATATTCCGTTTGGCAAAATCAAACCAACCAGCATCTAAAAATACTGGCAAAAACCACTTCTCCCACTGCCACTGCTTTTACTGTGGAAATTCCTTTCCGCTACACTCAAAATGGCATAAGCGATTCGCTTTTAGTGGTTGCCACTCCTGACGGTCATATTAATGAGTTTAATTATACTCTGGATTCCGAAAATTATACTTACGATGCCAATTTCAACAACTGGACTTTTTTACGCTCAATTACAGAACAAAAACCTGTAATAACGGAATGCATTCCCTCCCATAATAGTGTATTACTCTCTTGGCAAACTTTTTTGGAGAGTGTGGATAATCAGTATTTATTATTCCGAAAGCCCTCCAATAGCCAGGACTGGACTTTACTCACCACTCTGAACAGCCCCGTTTTAACTTATATAGATACTACTGCAACAAGTGGCATCAGTTATGATTATCGATTGAAAGTGACAGATCATAATGGTTATGGCTCAGTTTTTTCCACATCTGTTTCGGCAACCCCGCAAGCATTTAGTTTTGCCAATGAATTATTGCTGGTAGATGAAACGAGGGATGGAAACGGTTCCAATATCAACCCCAGTGATGAAATGGTAGATACTTTTTATGAGACAGCCATCAGTGGCTTTACTTGTGAACATACAAATTGGGATTGTGCCAGCCAAGGTTTACCCGATTTGGCCACTTTGGGAAATTATAAATTAGTGCTCTGGTATGCGGATGATTTCAATCAAAATCTGCTGCAGGATAATTTAGCTTCACTTAGCGGTTATATTACCGGAGGAGGAAAACTTGTTCTTTCCAGTTGGAAAACCGCTTCTGTTTTAACGCCTGAATTCTTAAATCGTTTTGCCGGGGAAGTTAGTCCCATTTATGATAATTCCGCTTGTTTGATTAGTGCTCAATCGGAATTTTATCCTACTTTGACCGTTGATCCAAATAAAACACTTTCTGCTTGGAATGGTATGCTGCCATACATCTATACTTTTAATAATGCCACAGAACCAATCTATACGGCAAATATGACTGCAGGAAGTAATGGAGCGGGACAATGTGTTGCCTTAAAACACAATTTTAATGGAACTTTTGTTCTGTTTGGTTTACCTTTGTATTATATGCAAATGGCTGAAGTGAGTGCTTTGTTGCATCAGCTTTTACCCTCTCTCAATCCCGCTTTGGCAGTTTCGGATGAAGCAGTTGCTTCATCGAAAGCAGCTTTATCTGCCTTACCCAATCCGTTTAATCCTTCCACTACCATTTCTTTTTACTTACCCACCGGTGGTAATGTAAAACTGGAACTATATAACTTGAAAGGACAAAAAGTAGCCACTCTCGCCCAAGGAATTATGCCCTCCGGTAAACACAGCGTTTACTTTGACGGCTTAGACGAAAATGGCAGAAATTTATCCTCCGGTGTCTATTTACTCCGTTTTCAATATCCCACCGGCATCCTTAGAAAAAAAATAACTTTGCTGAAGTGAGCTTTAGATGTTTTATTGTCCAACTCGTATAATTTTTGCCGATAACGCCATTTCCCTCGCCAAGGATAAAATTGCCACCATCGGCAAGAAAGCGCTTATCGTAACTGGCAGAAACAGCGCCAAACAAAGCGGTGCTTTATCTGACTTATTGCTTGTTTTAAAGGAACTGGGTATAAATTATGTCCTTTTCGATCACATAAAAGAAAATCCCACTTTGGATATCATAGTAGAAGGCAAGCAAATCTTTAAACAAAATAATTGCGATTGTGTAATTGGCATCGGAGGAGGAAGCCCCATTGACGCAGCCAAAGCAATATCTTTGTCCGCTGCAAATTCATTGAACCGCAATGAAATATATGATACCACTCTGTTTAAAAACGCTTTTCCAATTTTAGCAATTCCACTTACAGCCGGCACAGGAACTGAAGCAACTCAATATAGTGTGTTATCCGATCCCATCACAAAAAAGAAAGCTGGTTTCGGTTCGGATTTGATTTTCCCCGTTTTGGCAATTTTAGACCCGAAATATACTTTAACTTTATCCCCGCAAGTAACTTTGCATACTGCGTTGGATGCTTTAAGTCACCTTTTGGAAGGATTGTATAGCAATCAGCGTTCACCCCTTGTTTATCCTTTCATCTACCAAGGAATTGATTCTATTCTGCATTTTTTGCCTCTGGTTTTATCTGCCCCCGATAATTTATTGGCAAGAACGGAATTGATGCAAGCAGCACTTTACGGAGGAATAGTAATCGCTCAGGGAAGTACCACTTTACAACATTCCATCGGTTACCCTTTAACTTCTTTTTACAATATACCTCATGGTTTGGCAAACGCTATGGTAATGGAAGATATTATGGAGCTTTACTATCCTGTAGTTGCCTTAGAATTAAACGACCTCTTCAGTTACCTGAAAATAAGCAAGAACGATTTTTATAACTGGCTAAATGCATTACCTTTTGAACGCAAAATAGAACTAAGCGATAGCTTTATCGAAGCAGCAATCCCCCAAATTATGAACAGCAGAAATATGGCTTTGAATCCTTTACCTGTTTCCGAAGAACAGATAAGAAACATATTTGAACATATCAGAGCAAGTTAAAACCCACTTTGAAGCAAGAGGTATTCCTTTTTTAGCATACACCTGTTTGGCTGATAACCAATTGTCCAATAGATATTTAATCTGAATATACCTGTCCAATGTTAGAAATAAAACACCCCATCACGATCAGAATATATTGCCTAACTCTTTAATAATCAAGTATATAGATTAGTATATCCAAATTGGCACGCTTATTGCGTTCAACTCTTGACAGTTTTACTTTGGCTAAATAACGAGTTGTGTGTTCATAAACAATGTGTTGCAGTAAGCAAAAAAATATGAACCAATAACATAACTCGAGGAATAAATGGAAGAAAAGGAAATTAAACTTTTAGAAAAAGCATTATCCGGCAAGCCGACAAAAGATAATTTTTACCAAGGGCTTAAATTGGTAAATTACTATCTTAGTTGCAATCCCCATAAGGCAGAGGAATCTACCCAAATATTATTGCAAATGGCTAATCTTATGGAAACCACTGAAGAAATTGCCTTTGCCAATAAGATGATGGGATCAGTAAATTCCGCTTTAGGCAACTATCAGGAGGCAATTCCTTATTATCAGAAAGCGGTAAATTTATTTTCTCAAATAGGCAATAATCTGCAAATGGCACAATCGCTTGCCTCAATTGCTGCTATGAATTCCACCTTGGGAAACTCTACTCAGGCATTGAAGACCTTTATGGAAGTAATCCCTCTTTTTGAACAGGAAAACGACCAGCATAGTATTGCCATAACCTATTCTAATATGGCAAATATCTATAAAACTAAAATGGATTATGCCCATGCAATTCAGTATTATCAAAAGGCAGCAGATCTTGCGGAAAGCGTTCAATTTCCGGATTTGCAAGTTAGTTCTCTTTGCATAATGGGTTCAATCTATTCATCTTTAATGGATTACAATAAAAATCTTGCCTGCTGTCTGAAGGCATTAACTTTGGCAGAATCCACCGGCAATGATTATCTGATAGGCGAGGTCCATTGCTCTTTAGGGGTTGCTTATCAGGAATTGCAGGATTATGATAAAGCATTGGAATATTATTATAAATCACTTAAAATTGGAAGGGAACAGCAGATTCCCTATTATATTTCAGGTAATTTAAGTAATATTGCCGATATTTATCGTAAGCAAGGAAAGCTGAAAGAAGCCCTAAAAGCATATAAAGAAGCATTAAAGTATGATTTGCAAACCGGAGATATTTATAATCAGAGCGCTTCTTTACGAACTATAGCCCTTACTTATATAGATATGCATCGTTACGCACTTGCCAGGAAAACCATTTTACAGGCATACCCCGTTTAACACTAAACTCAATATTTAAAATTCAAATCTCAAATGAAATAATTATTAAGGGAAATTTTAGATATTTGGACTTTAAACTTCCATGATTTGTTTAATAATTTGGGTGTAATTTGGGCATAGCTATTTATTATTAGGATTAAATAAAATAGAATAGTTCTTAATTAATTCCTAAAGAATTAAAAGGACCAAAACAAGAATCTGTATG
>JBDKSF010000012.1 GCA_039680785.1 Candidatus Cloacimonas sp. | reverse complement strand
AAATTTTCTTTCCCCACAACTTCCACTTTGCTACCTGTGGAAAGAATCACTGTTCTCGCCCAAAATCTAACCACAAATTTCACAATGCTATGGGAGACCTTGCGAGGCAGGAAAACTCTCACTATCAGATAGAGCCCAAAAATTATCAGGTAGATAAGCAAATACAGACAGAAACAAACTTCCCAAATTAGTGATTTCATAAGCGTTTATTTAATAGCTAAGCGTTACCCATTCTTCATAGATATCTTTCAAGGAAGTTACCCAGCCCTGTTTTTTGAGAGCGTAATCTACTGTATCCCAATACAATTTTCCCCAAAGAGGAAAATCTATAGGATCAAAAGTAGTGTTATGCCAGAGCAAAGAAAGATGAGATTGATATTTTTCCGCAATATCGATCAGGCGTTTTAAAGAACGCTTGGCAGAAAAATAACTTAAGTTCATCGCTTTGAGCGAATGAAGCGTTGTATCCATCACGATGAGAGGAATTTCCAAAACCCGAAAAGGTCGGTTTTCTTCTATATTGAAAGGGTAAAAAGGAAAAGATATCCCTGCCCTAAATCCGATATGCTCCCAATAACCCAAAGTGGAATCATATTTTATCCCGGCATCTTCTAAAATGGAAAAACTCTGCTGATAGTTGAAATGCAAATAGTGAGTTCTAAAACCAGTAGGATTGAAACCCAGCTCACGCAGGTTAGTTAGCTCTTCAGCTAAAACCAAAGCATCAAAGGCAGATTGAGGACTTCCATGCAATCCCACATCCTGTTGACCTAAAAGGTCCATAATTTGCACTCTGGCTTTAACATCCGTAATATAATTCTGCCTTTTATCAGGAAAATCCTTGCGCGCTAATAAAAACCAGGTGGAACGAACTTCCCGGTCCGTTTCTTTTCTGGATAAGGTGCGCATCGTTTTCCAAGGATTGTAGATCAAATTTTTGTGCAAAAAATGGCCTACGATCTTGTAAGTTGCATTGACAGGCCTTTTTACAAAGGTCTGCAGATTATATTTAAAAACATTTAGCTTGGTGGAACTACCCCAAAAATCCCAGTAATCAATGTCATGCGAAAGCGACACGGCAAAACGCTTTTTCTCGTTCCAACTGATTTCTCGTATAAACTGAGGACTGTATTTTTCCATTGCGTACAAAAGCATTTGGCAATAAACATCCACCACAGGAATTTCCGTAAAATCCCAACGGTATTGTAAACTCTGTTTATAATCCACTCGCCCTTGTGTTTGTCCTTTATAAGAAAGGATATATTCGTGCCAGCAAGTTAAAAAATAAAAACCGCTGGCAATAATATCCTTACGGAAAAAACAGGCATCGTCAGTAAAAGAAAATATCGCCCCGCTTTGCGAAAAAAGAAAAGGAATATGCTCGTCCTTGAACTTGCAAAAATCCACTTTCCCCAAAGGATATAATTCTCTTTGCTCAAAAAATTCAGCGGTTTCCGGAGAAAAATAAATATTCAGCGGATAATCGTATTTACTGGGCACACCATAATATAAGTGTGCCCCTTCATAATGTTTTCCGTATAAAAAGGTAGGATTCAACCTTAGTATATAGCAGTAAGTTCGCAGCACGAATTCGGCTTTGGGAACATACTTTTTCGGAACATTCAATAAGATATTGATATTGGGATATTTTTCCAAATTTAGGAAATCCTTTTGCGGGTGGATTTTGGTTCTTGAGTATCTATATTGGGAATCAGCAGTATTTTGATTGCTTCGTAAATTTCCTTCACATAGTTAATTTCCATTCCTTCCAAGATATCAGCGGGAAAATCGGACAATGTCTCGCGATTTTCTTCCGGAATAACCACTCTATTTATCCCAGCTCTTTTTGCCGCTAATAATTTTTCTTTCAGACCTCCGATGGCTAAGACATTG
>JBDKSF010000011.1 GCA_039680785.1 Candidatus Cloacimonas sp. | reverse complement strand
GTTACGCGAGCTGGGTTCAGAACGTCGTGAGACAGTTCGGTCCCTATCCTTCGTGGGCGTAGGAAATTTGAGGAGCACTGCATTTAGTACGAGAGGACCGATGTGGACGAACCTCTGGTGTACCGGTTGTGATGCCAATTGCATTGCCGGGTAGCCAAGTTCGGTACGGATAACCGCTGAAAGCATCTAAGCGGGAAGCCAGCTCCGAGATAAGATTTCCCAATAGAGAGGTTGGAGACGACAACCTTGATAGGTTACAGGTGTAAGCGCAGCAATGTGTTAAGCCGAGTAATACTAATAACTCGATTGACTTTCATCAATTTATTTTATTCTATGTATCCACTTTCTCATCTCACGGATAACTATTGCTAACAGCAGAGTGAGCCATAGCACATCAACAAAAGAAAGCTATAGTAAACACCATAATAACCTTTTCGCCGTTAGCGATGGTGGTTATAGCAGCAAGGATACACCTGTTCCCATTCCGAACACAGCAGTTAAGCTTGTCTGCGCCGATGGTACTGCACGGGCAACTGTGTGGAAGAGTAGGTCACCGCCATCGCTAACGGCGATTTTTATATTATGATAATAATAACACAACATTGCCCAAAAACTTTCAACTCTGAATAGGAATGCTGAACTATGCTCATAATTTATAGCATATTTGGGTTATAAAATAAAGCGGGTAGTTATCTTTATTGTGTGTAAATGCTTCTGACTCATAACATCTTGCAATATCGGGCAATCTCTAACAAATCTGTTACATTACAGTAACACTTCCGTAGTGCCGTAAGAGAAATGTTACTGAAATGTTACTGAGTTGTAAGAGAATATAGAAAGCATAAAGCAACTGAATAATAAGAAATGAAATAAATGATAAAATGAAATAACTGCATAATACACAAGAAGAAATCAAACGATAAATGAGCAATATAGGTAAGGCAAAATATTCCTGCCGAAGAGAACATTAATAAAGATAGATAAGAAAGTGCTTGACTTCAAGAGAGCTAATTGTAGAAAGGTTTAAATGATTATTTAGCTTAGGTAAAAGAAATAAGTGAAAGACGAAAAAGCGGGAATAGAAGATTTTATAGAGGCATTCAAGAATGAGAAGCGCTTCAGTTCAACTATTGTAGCAGAAAATATTAAAGCAGAAAAGCAAGCAAAAACAGCCGATTTTCCTAATGGTTTGCTGCCTTATATTCCCAAATTATTTAAAAGTATGGGCATAAAAGAACCATATAAGCATCAAACAATAGCCATAGAAAAATTGTTAGAAGGAAAAAATGTAGTAGTCAGTTGTGGAGTGGCGAGTGGGAAAAGTTTAGTTTATCAATCAGTTATTTTAAATCAAATCATCCAAAATCCGCAAAGCAGAGCTTTATTACTTTTTCCAACTAAGGCATTGGCGCAAGATCAGGCAAAAAAAATGCACACTTTATGTTCTGAGCTAAAAAGGCAAAATCCTAATATGCCATTAATTATTGATGGAATTTATGACGGCGACACTTCTTCGGAAATAAGAGGAAAACTACGCAAACAGGCAAATATTATTTTCACCAATCCGGATATGTTGCATTTAGGAATTTTACCAAATCATACTTTATGGAGCTCTTTATTTTCTCTATTGGATTTTGTAGTGATTGATGAAGTGCATATATATCGAGGTGTTTTTGGTTCGCATGTGGCAAATGTGCTCAGACGGCTAAAACGAATAGCAAGCATTTATGGGAAAAAGCCCCAATTTATATTTACTTCCGCCACTTTAGCCAATGCGCAAGAATTGGCAGAAACCCTGGCAGAAGAGTCAGTTGAGCTTATTGATGAAGATGATTCTCCTCAAGGGAAACGGTATTTTTACATTTGCAATCCCCCTTTAATAGAGCCCAACTTGGGGATAAGAAGAAGTTCTACAATGGAAATCGGAAGTATAGCTAAAAGCTTTTTAAAGACCAATCTGCAAGCAATTCTCTTTACAGAAAGCAGACGAAGCGTAGAACTTATTTATCGTTATTTGACTGATGACCACAAAATTGCAGATAAAATACGCAGTTACCGAAGTGGATATTTGGCAGTGGATAGACGGCAGGTAGAAAATGAATTACGAGAAGGTAAAATAGATCTGGTGATTTCTACTAACGCATTGGAACTGGGCATTGATATTGGTGGCCTGGATGCCGTTTTCTTAAATGGCTATCCAGGAACAATTTGTGGCACAAGACAAGAAGCAGGAAGAGCTGGACGCCAGGGAAATTCGTCACTTTGTATTTTGGAAGCAGGAAGTAATCCATTGGATCAATATATTTGTCAGCATCCGGAATATATTTTGGAAAACAATCCGGAACAAGCATTAATTGACCCCAATAATAGTGAAATTTTACGGATGCAGTTACTTTGTGCGATTAGCGAAATGGCATTAAAAGAGGGTGAAAATTTCGGAGCTTTAAGTTTTGCCGATATTCAGGGTCACTTATATTCATTGCTGGATGATGGATTAATTAAGCAAATAGGTAATCGCTATATTGGCATTAGCAACAAATATCCGGCTGGGGATATATCATTACGCAATGCGGGAAATCAATTTCAAATATTGGCAGATAATGATTTGGTGGGATGGGTTGATTCAGGAAGCGTTAAATGGATGACTCATCCAGAAGCGATTTATCTTCATCAAGGTGAAACCTGGTTAGTGAAGAAACTTGATTTTGAACAGAAAAAGGTAATTTTAGAGCCAGCTCAAGTGAATTATTACACTCAGGCAACCGTATCAACCGAAATAGGTCTGGATGATTTACTGCTACTGGAAAATGTTTCAGGAGGTCGTAGACATTTTGGAAAAGTAACTGTTACGCGAACCATAACTGGTTTTAAAAAACAGCGTTTTTATACAATGGAAGTTTTGGAACACATAGATCTTGATTTGCCACCTGAGGTTATGCAGACCCAAGCATATTGGATTTCCCTTTCTGAAGAGACAGTGGAAAAAATCAGGAATCAAGGTTTATGGAATAACGACGAAAATAATTATGGGCCTAAATGGAAGGAACTTTCAGAACAAATTCGCCAGCGAGAAAATTATCGTTGCAGAAATTGCGGAGCAAACGGCGATTTGGAAGTTCATCATATTATTCCTTTTCGTCGTTTTGACGATGCAGATGCAGCCAATGATCCTGAAAACCTTGTTGCACTATGTCCGCGCTGTCATAAATTGGCTGAAATTAGAGTGCATATTCAAAGCGGTTTAGCTGCCTTGGCATATTTGATGGGAAATTTGGCGCCTTTTTTTGTAATGTGCGCTCCGCAGGATTTGGGTATTCATAGTGAAGATAAATCACCTTTAGCTATGGGAAATCCTGTAATAGCTATTTATGATAACATTCCCGGTGGTATAGGACTTAGCCGAAAACTTTATGAATTGCATAATCAATTGCTTTATGCAAGTAGGGATAGAATTAAAAATTGCCAATGTGAAAATGGCTGTCCTGCTTGCGTGGGACCGGTGGCTGAAAATGGTTTGGGCGCTAAAGAAGAAGCAATGGCAATTTTGAATGCCTTGCTTACATAAACGCAAGAGTAGGTAAAATATTGATTTTAATTTGCCTGATGCCCTTTCTGTTATTATAATATAAGTAAAATCCTAATTTAAATCAAACTACAATATAAAATGAAGGAACTATGAAGAAAGCTTCGTTAATACTCGTTCTTTTGCTGATTGCAACAATGCTTTTGGCGCTTCCTAAAGAACTTACAAAAATGGGCAATCCAGACCTTTATAAAGAAGTAGCGCAAAAAGCCGCAAATAATTTAAAGCTTTTGCATTGGGAACAGAAAGATGCCTATAAGGGTTTATTGAAACAGCATCCCGATATTCTGATGAATTATCTGATTGCCTATGAAAGTGATGCAAATTTGGCATCTACAAATCCCAAAGATATAGAAAGTAACTATGAGGCAATTTGTGCACTGCTAAATAAAGAAGGTCTGAAATACAAGCCCGATATTTTCCTTTCCTATATTGCCAAACAAACGGTTTCCGACGAAGCCATAACTCCCTATAGAAAAGCAATGCTAAAAGATGGCTTACAACAAATAATTTATACAACGCACACGGATTTAGATAGATTCAGGGCTGTAACCCTTTGGTGTGTATCAAGATTGCAATTTCAACAGACCTCCGGACGCGATCAAACCCCTTTGGATATCACTCAAAGGTCTATAATAGGTCGCTGTGAAGAAATGCAAATATTATTAGTTTCAGCGGCAAGAACAGTTGGATTGCCTTCCAGGCCTGCATCTGTTCCCTGGTGGGCACATTTGGATAATAATCATGCCTGGACGGAAATATATTTGGATGGCAAATGGCATTATACAGGAGATATGGATATGGCATATTTTCCTGATCAAACCTGGTTTAGTGGCTTAGTGGATAAAACCGTTATGATTTTGGCAGAGGGCTCTATGGCTACTTGGGAGGATGAGGTCTTAGCCAAAGGTAAATATGAAGCCCTGATTAATTCTACTGCAAATTATACCCAGGAGCGTAGTAGAACGATAAAAATAAATGTAACGAATGAAAATAATAAGCCAATTTCCGATGCGTATGTGATTCCGTTGGTTTTTAATTGGGGCTCTTTAAGAGCGTTAACTATATTAAACACTAATAAAAATGGTTATTTGCAATTTACTGCGGGGCGGGGCGCATTTTACTTATCTGTATATAGTAAAGAGGGTAAAGCGCTTATTTTGGTTCCTTCCGATGAACAAAAGACAATTGACATTACAGCTCAGGTTAGCAATAAGGATTTTCCTGAGGGGTGGGCAACTTT
>JBDKSF010000010.1 GCA_039680785.1 Candidatus Cloacimonas sp. | reverse complement strand
GCTATGATTGTGTCGCCCACAAGGGGCTTTTTTGGAAAATGAGAGATAGAATATTATTATTGTATCCTTCATTTTACGAGGGGCTTACGCCACCATCGCTATGATTGTGTCGCCCACAAGGGGCTTTCTTACTCCCATAGATAATCATCAATCACAAAATATAATCCTCTTAATCCTAAAATCCTTAAATCCTTGTTTCGAAAATCCAATCTGTGCAATCAGTGCAATCTGTGAGAGGATAATCCAAAGGAAGAACGAAATTTCGTCGTTCCTCATACAACCGAGTTATGCAGTTTCCACTTTATTTTAGGATAGCTTGATAGTTTGTTTGTTGTGGTTGACCAGGAGGTCAACACTCCATTATTTTTGCCATCAGGATAATATCCTTGTTTCTAAAGCTAAAATTGTATGAAATATCTTCGGTGACTTCGGTGGCTAATTATAAAAATCCTTTAAATCCCAAAAATCCTGTTCATCCCAGACCTATCATCTTTTTGAATCTGTGCAATCTGTGTAATCTGTGAGAGGATATTATTTCTTGCGGAGGAACGGCGTCCTCCATCTACACAAAGTATAACCTCAGTTTCGGGCATTTCTCTGTTCAGACCCAATTTTACCCTAACCGATTAAAACACTACCGATGCAAACTTTTCTTGACACAAATCAGCTAACTAAAGATAAAGAATTTAGTCACCAATTTGGGGTGGCTGACAACACCGAAAAGCAGACATTGACTTTAATGTTACAAAGCAATAGATAAGAGATATAACTGAAAGACAGGAGAAAAAAAACTTAAATTCAAGGAGAAATAATGAAAAAAGAAGTAATTATTTGTGTGGCAATACTATCACTATTTTTGCTACTAACGCTTTCCGCTTGTATTTGTGTCAATTGCAATGATAATTGCGAAAAAGGGGTAAGTGTAGATGGAGTCAACTTAAAATACAAAAATTCAGTGTCTCTTTCCCAGCGTTATGAAGATGACAATCTAAAAATAGAAGGTGGAACTTTATCTGTTGACCTGAAAGGACAATCTAAGCCACAAGCTGACTTGCAAGTAGAATATTGGGAATATGAACCTGGAGATGCCACTATTCTTTTGAAAAAGGGAAAAATATCCTGGGAAACTAAGTCCAATAAACCTGTATCTTTAACAAGAATTACTGGAAGCATTCCCGAAGGCCTAAACTTGACCATAGAATCAGGAACAGGGGAAACAAAACTGGATGCCATAAAGGGAAATCAATCCGTCCTCATAGATAATGGAACAGGTAGAACTGAAATATCTAACAGCCAGTTTAATCAGCTTAATGTAAATAGCGGAACCGGTTATGTCACTCTTATAAATACCACTATCAATAAATGTTCCATAGAAACAGGCACCGGCTCCGTGAACCTCAAAAATAGCGTGATAGAAAATGCTGAGATAGAAACAGGAACAGGAGATTTAGTTATTGATAAAAGTAAGATAAACAAGCAAAACTTCACAACCGGAACAGGAAAAGTTAGGATACAGAATTGAGTTTATCTCTCTTCAATAAATTGGCATTAGTAACTACAGTCACACTACTGGTAGCCATAGCTATTTCTGCAATTACAGGATGGAGGACACCCAAAGCAGCCAAAGGAATGGCAATCAGGTTATAAAAAAAAGCCCAGAAGAGATTTTGTTTGATTTTGGCAAAAGTCCTTTCGGAGAGGTCTATGGCTTTAGGAATCAGTTTCAGGTCGTTTCTCAAAAGAGTTATGTCGGCGGTTTCAATGGCAATGTCGGTTCCCAAGCCCATAGCGAATCCAATATCTGCCTGTTTCAAAGCGGGAGCGTCATTTATTCCGTCACCCACCATTCCCACAATCAGTCCGCTATCTTGTAATTCCTTTATTTTCTTGGCTTTATCGGCAGGCAGAACATTTGCCAAAACTTGTTTGATGCCACATTTTTCTGCAATTGCTTTAGCGGTTGTTTCATTATCTCCACTCAGCATAATGGTTTTTATTCCACGCTTATTTAATTCTTCCACAACTGGTTGAGCATCGTCTTTAAGTGTATCGGCAAGGAAAAACCAGGCAAGCAATTCCTTTTCGTTTGCCAGACCAATTTGGGTGGCAAAGTTATAATTCTCAGGACTGGGTGATTTTAGTGCAACTCCCTGTTCCGCTAAAAAATCCGCATTTCCAACGCTATATTTTTTGCCGTTGATTTTTCCGCTAATGCCTTTTCCAGGGAAAGAAACAAACTCCTCACGAGCGGGTAAATCTCTATTTTCCACTGCCTTAGCGAATGCCAGAGCCAAAGGATGTTCAGAGGATTGTTCCAAAGCTGCGGCAAGCAGGATATTATCCATATCCTCACCGCTAAAACTATGTGTCTTAATCAGTTCTGGTGTGCCTAAAGTTAAAGTTCCGGTTTTGTCAAAGACGATGGCATTCAGGTCTTTCATTCTTTGCAAGGCCTCACCATTGCGAATCAGAATCCCTTTTTTTGCTCCCAATCCGCTTCCCACCATCAAAGCGGTTGGGGTTGCCAAACCGAGAGCACAAGGACAAGCAATTACCAAAGTGGCTATAGAAGCCATTAAAGCAGCGGCTAAACCTTGGGAAGGCAAGCGTAAAGGTAAAACGGAAGTTATTGCAGAGGCAATGTTTTGCATAAAATTGGGGAACAGCATCCAGGCAGCAAAAACGCAGATAGTTAAAATTAATACGGCGGGGACAAAAATAGAGGTTATCTTATCGGCAAGCAATTGAATGGGAACTTTGGAATGCTGCGCTTCACTAACTAACCTGATTACCTGAGCCAAAAAAGTATCTCTGCCTATTTGGGTTGCCTGAATTTCCAAATAGCCATCCAGGTTTATTGTAGCACCTAACACATTATCCTGCGGGTTTTTAGCTACAGGCATTGATTCTCCCGTCGCCATTGACTCATCCACCGTGCTGCTGCCTTTGATGATTATTCCGTCCGTGGGAATTTTGGCACCCGGTTTCACGCTAAAAATATCCCCAACTTGCAGCTGAGCAATCGGAATTTCTTTTTCCTGACCGTTATCCAAGATAATGGCTGTTTTGGCTCCTAAGCCGATAAGTTTTCTAATTGCCTCGGAGGCCTTGCCCTTGGCTTTGGCTTCAACATAGCGACCCGTTAAATGAAAAGAAATAATCATCGCGGCAATTCCGGCAAAACTATGCGGAGAAATATCTTTCACTATTAAGGAAAGGGGAGCCACCAAAAGCGAAGCAATTGTGCCAATGGCAATTAACACATCCATATTGGCTCCGCCGCTTTTTACTGATTTATAGGCAGATACATACACGCTCCGTGCCGGAAAAACCATTGCCACCAAACTTAACAGAAACATCAGCCAGGCATCTGTTTGGTGGCCAAATACATAAGTGCCGAAAATCATTGCCGGCAACATCAAAATTAACACCAAGATAGTCAGCAGCCAGGAAAACCACATCTTCTTTCTGGCTTTCTGCATCTGGACAATTTGTTCGCTTTCTCTTTCCGCTTCGGAGGGGCGAACCTTAAACCCGATTTTTTCAATGGCACGCTGAAAATCCGTGAATTTTGCTTTGCGGTCATCATAAACAATGTATGCTTCTTCCAAAGCCAGGTTTACATTTGCTTCTTTAACTCCCGACAATTGGGAGAGCGCTTTTTCGGCACGCGCGCTGCAAGAGGCACAATGCATTCCGTCAATTCCGATGGTAAGTTTGCTTTCCATTTCTGTTTTATCCTTATTGTTATAAAATTCTACTCTATAGATATGATATGTTAAAATGGGAAAAAGGCAAAAAAAATGCCAGGAATATGATTGGTAAAAACAATATTTTCTGTCGCTCGCTACAATAGCAGCTGCGAAATATTGGGAACTTAGTGCCAAATGGAAGGTTAGAAACTTGGTGTCATCAACCCGTCTTCTGCTCCTTTTCCACTCATCGTTGAGGAGGAGTTTAGGTCGGGAGGAAGAGGAGAGGATGAGGAGATACTTGTTTGGAATGGGTTCCCGCAGAGGACGCAGATTTCGTTCTTACTTTGGATTATTCTCTCACAGATTACACAGATTACACAGATTGGATTTTCGAAACAAGGATTTAAGGATTTAAAGGATTTTTATAATTAGCCACCGAAGTCACCGAAGATATTTCATACAATTTTAGCTTTAGAAACAAGGATATTATCCTGATGGCAAAAATAATGGAGGGTTGACCTCCTGGTCAACCACAACAGACAAACTATCAAGCTTGTATAGAATCAAGCGGAAACAGTAAAACTCGGTTATAAGGGGAACGACGAGGATTTCTTTCTTCCTTTAAATTATCCTCTCACAGATTACACTGATTACACAGATTGGATTTTCGAAACAAGGATTTAAGGATTTAAAGTATTGTATTTTGTGATTGATGATTATCTAAGGGAGAAAGAAAGCCCCTTGTGGGCGATACAATCATAGCGATGGTGGCGTAAGCCCCTCGTAAAAAAGAAAGATACGATAATATAATTTTAACTCTCTTCTTCATAAGAAAGCCCCTTTGGGCGATACAATGATAGCGATGGTGGCGTAAGCCCCTCGAAAAATAGAATTTAGACAAAAGTTCCGTCAGGAACGATACATACTAACGACGGGTTTTTAACCCGGCGAAAAGAAAAACGGTAAAATTAGTCCCAGCGGGACGACAGATATGATCGACGGGTTTTAACCCGGCGAAAGAAATAATGGAGGGTTGACCTCCTGGTCAACCACAACAGACAAACTATCAAGCTTGTATAGAATCAAGCGGAAACAGTAATACTCGGTTATAAGGTGAACGACGAGGATTTCTTTCTTCCTTTGGATTATCCTCTCACAGATTACACTGATTACACAGATTTAATTTTTGAAACAAGGATTTATAGGATTTAAGGATTTTAGGATTAAGAGGATTATATTTTTAACTGACGAGTAATCGGCTTTAAGTCAAAATCGGCCTTTTCTCAGAGATTATTTGTGGCCTTAGTTAAAAAATAGGGGAAACAAATGAAATGAGATGGAAGATCACAAGAAAACCGATTTTAACTCAAAGACCGATATAGTGATAGCGATGGTGGCGTAAATAATCTGTCGGTTGTCAGCTGTCGGCTTTAAGTCAAAATCGGCCTTTTCTCAGAGATTATTTGTGGCCTTAGTTAAAAGATTGGGAAAAAGAATGAAATGAGGTGGCAGATCACGGAGAAAACCGATTTTAACTCAAAGACCGATATAGTGATAGCGATGGTGGCGTAAATAATCTGTCGGTTGTCAGCTGTCGGCTTTAAGTCAAAATCGGCCTTTTCTATGAAATTATTTGAGGCCTTAGTTAAAAGATAGGGGAAAAGAATGAAATGAGGTGGCAGATCACAAGTAAAACCGATTTTAACTCAAAGACCGATATAGTGATAGCGATGGTGGCGTAAGCCCCTCGAAAAAAGAAAGATACAATTATCTTCTTATTTTCTCATCTTCAAAAAGAGTCCCTCAGGTCAACACAAGATTAGGCAAAAAGACAAAAAAGATAAAAATACTTGACCTAATAGCCAAAGCAAAACTTTATGAATTTTTAGATATGTTTAAGTGAGGTATATAAATGCGGAAATTATACATTGCTGGTAACTGGAAGATGAATAAGGGTTTAATGGAAACGCGGGTATTTGTGCAAAAGGTGGTTAAGGAAATAAACAAGCAGGTTTTGGGAGATGTAATACCTTTAATTGCACCGGCTTATCCATTTTTGGAAGAGGCCTTGAGAGAAAGTTTCAGTTCCGCTTTACAAGTGGCTGCTCAGGATGTATCTTATCATTCTGAAGGTGCTTACACAGGCGAAGTGTCTGCTCAAATGCTGGCATCAATGGAACTTAAATATTGTATTGTGGGTCATTCCGAACGCCGTCAATATCATAATGAAACAGACGCAATGGTAAATGCCAGAATGCTGAAGCTTTTTGAGCATAATATCACTCCCATTGTTTGTATTGGAGAAACATTGGCTCAAAGGGAAGAGGGAAAAACGGAAGAAGTGATCATCAATCAGCTTACCGGTTGTTTGGAAGGCATAAAATTGCTAAAGGGGACGGAAATTATTCTTGCTTATGAACCAGTGTGGGCAATTGGAACAGGCAAAACTGCCACTCCTTGGCAAGCGCAAGAAGTGCACAAGTTAATTAGAAATTGGCTGAAAAATAACTATGGAGAAACCGTTGCCAAGGAACTCTCCATCCTCTATGGGGGCAGTATAAAACCGGCAAATTTAAAAGAACTTTTGGAAGGTGAAGATATTGATGGTGGCTTAATTGGAGGCGCATCACTAAAAGAAGAGGACTTTCTGGAAATGGTGAAGATAGCGGTGGCAAGTAAAGGAGAAAAATGTTAGACCTAAAATTTATGCGTAATAATGTGGAGCTTGTGCGGCAAGCGATAATTAACAAAAATGAAAAAGCGGATTTGGATGCCTTCTTAAGCGTTGATGATCAGAGACGCAAACTGCAATTTGAATTTGATAATCTGAAAGCGCATCAAAACAGTGTTTCAGCTATCATCGCGCAAAAGAAAAAAGCGAGTGAAAAGATAGATGACGAACTGGCTGAAATGAGCAAAACCGCGGAAGAAATAAAAGAACTTGGCAATCAGTTAAATTCCGTAAATGCAGAATTGGAAGCATTGCTTTTAACCTTTCCCAATGTTCCTCAAGGGGATGTTCCGATCGGAAAAGATGAATCGGCTAATGAAGTAATAAAGGTCTGGGGTGAACCAAAGCAATTTTCCTTTGCTCCCAAAGATCATTTGGAATTGGCTATCCAAAATAACCTGCTGGATTTACCTCGCGGGGCAAAAATCAGCGGTAGTGGTTTTCCTGTTTACACTGGAGAAGGGGCGCGTTGGGAACGCTATATAATTAATTTTATGCTGGAGCTGCATCGTCAGAAACATAACTATACAGAGTTTATGGTGCCTTTGGCGGTAAATCGGAAAACAATGACCGGAACAGGTCAACTTCCAAAGCTGGAAGAAGATATGTATCATATTGAAAAGGATGATTTTTTCTTGATTCCCACGGCAGAAGTTCCCCTCACTAATATGCACTCCGATGAAATTTTGGTCTGGAAAGACCTGCCGAAACGCTATGTTGCCTACACACCCTGTTTTAGAAGAGAGGCGGGTTCCTATGGAAAAGAAACCAGAGGTCTGCAACGCTTGCATCAATTTAATAAAGTGGAGCTGGTTCAGTTTACGGAGCCGGAAAAATCGGCGGAGGCATTGGAAGAAATATTGGCAAATGCCGAAGCGATATTACAGGCATTCAATTTGCATTATAGAGTGGTAACTTTATGCACGGGTGATTTATCTTTCGCATCTCAAAAGACATACGATTTGGAAGTATGGGCTCCTGGAACGGGTAAATATCTGGAAGTAAGTTCTGTTAGCAACTTTGGTGATTTTCAAGCCCGCCGAGCTAATATCCGCTATCGCGATAAAACCGGCAAAGTGAAATATTTGCATACTTTAAACGGTTCCGGAGTAGCCACGCCGCGTTTGCTGATTGCTATTCTGGAAACATATCAACAGGAAGATGGAAGCATAAAATTACCTTCCGTGCTTGAGCCATTTTGGCAATTAAAAATATAATACTTCAGGAAGAAGAAAAGAATGAATAAAAATGAATTGGGCTTGCTGGACATCATTTTAGTGATAGCCAAACGCAAATTTCTGGTAATAACTATATGCTTTATCGTAGCTGTGGCAGCTATCATATATTCACTTGTTGTTCCCAAATATTGGCAATCCAAAGCTACGCTTATGCCTATTGCTGAATCCGGAGGGATAAGTTCTTTCAGCGGTGATGTTATGGATATATTGGGGGGAGGATTTCTGCAGACAGACAAAAGTGATATGGCGGTTAATTTTCTCTATATTATGCAAAGCCGTAAATTTCGCGAAGAAGTAATCCGGAAATTTCATTTAATTACATATTACAAAATTAAAGAACCGGATTCCCTGATGGCAATGGAATTGGCAGTGAGAAAACTGAGCGAAAATACAATGAAACTGTTTTTTGACCAACAGACATACTTGGTGAATATTATAGCCGAAACCAAAGATAGGGAACTCTCCAAACAAATAGTTCAGTATCATCTGGATTCCCTGAATAAATATATCCTCAATAGCAAAATGACTAAAGGCAGACAAAAAAGGGAATTTTTGGAAAAACAGGTCTCCGAACATAAGCAGACAATTGAGACATTGGCAAGCCAGATGCGAGATTTTCAAAAGAAAAATCGGTCCATAGACATAACCCAGCAAACGGAAGCTTTAATCAAACTCTATAGTGATGTAGTGGCGGAATATATGCAAGCGGAAATTGATTATTCGCTGGCCCAAACCCAATACGATGCCAATTCTCCCATTGTATTGTCTCTGGCAGAAAAGATGAAATTACTGAAAAAGAAAATGCAGAGCTTGGAAAAAAGCGGAAGTGACTTAACGCCTGAATATGTAGTGCAAATAGATAAAATTCCCGATTTATCTATGCAGTATGCTCAAATGATGCTAAATGTGGAAATAGAGCAGAAAATTCTGGAAAATCTTTATCCTCAATACGAACTTGCCAAACTGGAAGAAGTGAAAGACCTGCCTACTTTTGAGGTCTATGATGCCCCTCAAATTGCCGGTATAAGGTCTAAACCCAAAAGAGCATTGACAGTGGTACTTAGCACTGTAGCCGCCTTTATCTTATCCTGTATTTTGGCTTTAATTTTAGAGAGCTGGCAGGGAGAAAACAAAGAAAAAATAATGGCTATCAAGGCAGCTTTATGCGGAAAGAGGAAGCAATCCTGAATTCAGCGGTGCTAAAATTATCCTATAACAAAATTAGGTTAGATTATCTGGTAGCATTGCTGGTGGGTATATCTATCCTGCTGGAATACTTTCCTATAGCTGTGGTAGTAAATAAATACTACTTTATGTTCGTTTTAGGTGTGTGTGTCATTTATGCCCTCATAGATAAAGAAGTGGTAATCATTAACCAAGTAAACTATGTGCCGGTGATGTATTTGTTGGCATTATCGGCATATTCACTGTTGAGCTATAACTGGTCTGTTGATAAACAGATATCTTTGTCGTATTCAGAAGCGATTCTCAAGAAAGCCCTTTTATTTATTGTGATTAGCGTTTTCAGTAGAAACAACAGCATCAAAAAAAATGCTCATTGGTTCTGGTATTTTTTAGTTCTGTCTTATCTAAGCATCGCTCTTTGGGAAATTATCACTTGGAAGCATTTACCTCAATCCATCTTGTATAACAGTGCCTCTTTTATCCCAACCGGACCTTTTTACGGACCCAACCATCTGGCTGCCGTAAACAATTTGTTGCTTCCGTTCATTTTATTTGTTCCAGAGCTAAAACACAATAATTGTTTAAGGTTTATTTCCTTCCTTTGTGCTTTAATAACACTAAGCATTACTATTGTTGAAGGAGCCAGAATTGCCATTATTTCTATGTTGGCTATGTTGCTCTTCTCTTTCTTTTTTCTTTATACTCGCCCAATGAGAAGAATCGGCTTATTGGTAATAGCACTATTAGTAATTGGTTTGGGGATTTTTGCCAAGCCCCTGATTGTTTTTACCACGGAAAAATTACAGGAAGAAT
Organism: Candidatus Cloacimonas sp.; assembly: GCA_039680785.1. Taxonomy (NCBI): domain Bacteria; kingdom Pseudomonadati; phylum Candidatus Cloacimonadota; class Cloacimonadia (SeqCode); order Cloacimonadales (SeqCode); family Cloacimonadaceae (SeqCode); genus Cloacimonas (SeqCode); species Cloacimonas sp. (SeqCode). The sequence continues at coordinate 22,006 of JBDKSF010000010.1, read as the reverse complement.
TAGGCAGTATCGGACAGGAATCGCAATCCTTCATAATGAGCAGTATAAAAATACGCACGAACTTAATACCTGAAAATCTGGGGATTTTGGCACAGAGCAAATTTATGGGGGTAGGAGCCGGGAATGTTGAACATTATATGCTTGCCGGCAGAATATATCGGACGGCTGGAATTTCCAATTCGCATAACTTTTTTCTGGAACTGATGTCCAATTACGGACTTCTTTTCTTGCTGGGCTTTCTTTATATTTATGGAATATGGCTTTACCGTCTTTGGCGAGCCATAAAAATGAATCCGGATAAGAAGAAATATTACGAAATGTACTTCTTCGTGGCGTTGATGTTTATCCCTACTGCCTGTTTACCCAGCACTATTATTTGGGATTATCATTACTGGATTCTTTTTGCGTTTATCAATGAAATTTCCCATCCGGCAAACTGGATGCCAAAACAAAATGAGCAAATTTGAACAACTGGTGGAAATAATAGCAGCACTAAGGAATCCCGAAAATGGATGTCCTTGGGATTTGAAACAGACACGCGAGTCCTTAGTTCCCAATATCATAGAAGAACTTTACGAAGTAGTGGAAACCATTGAAGATCAGGATTATGATTCCCTGAAAGAAGAATTGGGTGATCTGTTGTTACACATCGTTATGCAGGCACAAATTTCCCAAGAAGAGGGATTGTGGACTATCGATGAAGTGCTGAATGAGATAATCCAAAAACTTATTCGCCGTCATCCGCATGTGTTTGGAGACCTAAAATTAAACGATGCGGATGAGGTTAAAATGAACTGGGAACGCCTGAAAAAGAAAGAAAAAACAGAGCGAAAAAGTGTATTGGAAGGCATTCCGAAAGCATTGCCAGCTCTCATTCAGGCACAAAGAACCCAGGAAAAAGCTGCCTCAGTTGGTTTTGACTGGCAGGACATTAATCCTGTGTTGGCAAAATTGGATGAAGAAAAGGAAGAACTTTTGGAAGCGCTTGAAAGCCAGGAAAAGGCAAAAATACGCGAAGAAATCGGAGACCTAATTTTCACTATGGTCAATCTGGCAAGAAAGTTACATATAGATGCAGAAGCAGCGTTAAAGGAAAGTGTCCGAAAATTTACGCGGCGTTTTAACAAAATTGAAGAATATTATGTGCAAAACGAAAAGGATATCAATGAAGCAGGATTGGAAGAACTCGATGCTCAGTGGGAAAAAGTCAAAGGACACTAATCTTTTCAATCGCCTTCGCTTTATCCTGATATTTGGCAGTTTAGCCATCTTTATCTTCTTTGGCGTTTATATCCAGTTTTTAATAAAACAGGCGAAAAAAGAGCAGGAATACATTCCGCGTATTTTTGCCCAATATATTGCTTACACGGATAAATATTTAAGAGAAGCGGAACAATATGCCCAATTAATTACTGAAATCAGTTCCAAATATTTGCAATTTACAACTTCCCAGGATTTTAAACAAGACCTTTGGGATTATATCAGCACGGAGTTTATGCGGGAAAATCCTGTGCCCATTATTATTACGGATCAGAATTATCAGCCCCAGCTCTGGAAAAATGTAGATGTCCCAACCGATACACTCTATCAAGACCTCTCTGCAGAAAAGCGGGAAAAGCTGCAAAATATGATGAAAACAATGATTCAGACGCCTCTTACGGATAACGGTAGCATAACCGGCTATGCCTATTATAGCAAACCGGTATCTTTTGCGGAGTTTATCAAGAATGTAGATTGTTCCATAATTGTAACCGATCACTATAAACAGCCGCTATTCTGGAGAAATGTAGGGATTCCGGAAACAGCTAATTACTATGAAATTTCCACTGATGAGCAACAGAAACTGGCACACCATATTCAAACTATGGAAGAAATTCCTCTGTTTAGTGAGGCGGATAGTTTGGGTTATATTTATTTTTCTAATTCCAAATCGCTATCTTATATACGCTACATCGTAATTTTGGAACTTGTTCTGGCAATAACGGTGGTTTTCTTTGGCATTTATGGATTGTTTTTACTTAGCAGAACGGAAAAAGATACTTTGTGGATAAGTTTGGCTAAGGAAACGGCTCATCAATTTGGCACACCGATCACTTCTTTGATGGGATGGCTGGATTATTTGAAAGAAGCGCCTGAAGATGGCAGTGAAAGAGATATTAACCAAATCGTGCAATATATGACTGCGGATCTGGAACATCTGAGAAATATAGCTTCTCGGTTTGGGAAAGTAGGCAGCGTAACAAAACTGGAACCGATTGAATTACATCCGATCATTCAAGAGACGGTAGAATACTTTAGAGCTCGAATGCCTCATCTGGGAAATAAAATAGATATTCATTACATCAGTAAAATTGAAGGCGAAATCGTCCTGATGGATAAAGAATTGATTAAATGGACATTGGAGAATTTGATTAAAAACTGCGTAGATGCGATGAGCGCAAAGGGTGGGAACATCATCATTACCGCCACCAGGAAAAATCCTTGGATCTATATTCATATTCGGGATGAAGGCAAAGGTATTTCTCGCCGACAGTTCAAACGCATTTTTGAACCCGGAGTTACTACAAAAACCCGGGGTTGGGGCTTGGGGCTTAGCTTAGCGAAGCGCATAATTGATGAATATCATAACGGTCACATAAAAGTTCTGCAAAGCACTATGGGTGAAGGCACTACTTTTGAAATCAAACTTCCTGTTCTGGAAAACAATAAGGAGAAATAATGAGCTATGTGTTCACACCTTCTCAGATGAAGACCTTGGATGAAAATACAATCAATTGTTTCGGATTACCAGCCAGAATCCTGATGGAAAACGCAGGCAAAGGTTGTGCAGATTATCTGCTGCAGAACTGTTCGGAATATTTGAACGATGTGATTATTATTTTACATGGAACCGGAAACAACAGCGGAGATGGCTTTGTTCTTGCCCGGTGGTTAGTTAACTATGGCAAAAGTGTTATTTTGTGTAAAGTTCAGGATGGCACGATGACAGAGGAATGTCGGCTTAATTATGAACTTTGCCAATCGCTTAACATTCCAATGATTGGCTTAGACAATATCTCTGAGACACTGGAAATTCTGGATAAAAGCTTTTATGTTGGTATGATTGTTGATGCTGTATTCGGAACTGGCTATAAAGGCAAATTACCTGCCTCGCTCAAGAAAATCTTTCAGAGCGCAAATAGCTCACCTGCTTTTAAAGTGGCAATAGACATTCCTTCTGGATTAAATGGAGCGACTGGAGAAGGGAACGATGCTTTTGAAGCGGACTTAACTCTTTGTTTACATTCACCTAAAATCGGCTCTTTGTTACATATTGGAAAATTGAAAAGCGGTGATCTTGCCACTATTCCGATTGGGATTCCGGATAGTTATAATGAGGCATTTTTCTCTCCCGCCATTCATATTGATGCTGAAACATTTCAAGTTCCCAAGCGCTATGTGTGGGCTAATAAATCAGATTACGGCAGGGTTTTTATAATTGGCGGTTCTATGGGACTTTTGGGCTCGGTGGCAATGTCTGCCAAAGCTGCTTTAAGAGCGGGAGCCGGTTTGGTTCATTTAGTCAGTCGCGAAGAATATGCCTATTTCTATAATACCAATCCTTCTGAAATACTATTTATTGGCATTCCGTCTAAACCTGAATCTTTTCTCCCCGATTTGAGCGTATTTTCTTCTCTGCTAAAAAAAGCGGATAGCATCGTTATCGGACCGGGTTTAGGAACCGGTGAATATGGGTATATTATGTTGGAGTTTATTTTAAGAACTTCCACAGTTCCCACGATTGTGGATGCCGATGCTTTACGCATAATTGCCAAGGAGCCATCTTTACAACAGTATCTTAAAAAACCTAATATCCTGCTTACTCCTCACTTTGGAGAATTTTGTGACCTCGCTAAAATAGAAGTGGATGCTCTCTATAAAGATACCGTTTCTGAACTTACTAAGTATGTTAAAAATACAGAGGCAAAAGTTCTCTTGAAAAGTGATACTACCATCTTCTACGATGGGGAAAGAATGTTTATCAATACTATGGGTAATGATGGACTTGCAACAGGTGGCAGTGGAGATGTTCTTGCTGGAATTATTGGTTCTTTTTGCGGACAGGATATGGAACTGGGAGAGGCAGCCATAAATGCTTCTTTCTTTATGGGTTTTACAGCTGAATATCTGGCCACAAAACGCCATCCTTGTTCAATTCTGCCCACGGATATTATCGACAATTTGTTTGTGATTATGCAGAAAGAGGAATAAAGTGCATAAACTTACTACTTTAAATACCCCCATTTTTTGGGCGGAAGGACATCCTGGCTCGCTAAACAGAGAGACCTGGAAAATAGAGGTCTGCGGAAGCTGCCAAAAGCCCTATATTTTTTCCTGGTCTGATTTATTGGGATTACCTCAAAGAGAAGTTAAGGGTCGTTTAACCAGCGTTACCAGATGGTCTGTGGAAGGTATTTGGAAAGGGATTCCTCTTTCTGAAATATTAAAAACAGTGCAAAGTAACGATTCCTGTAAATTTGTTCGCTTTTGGAGTTTTGGTGATATTTACGATACTTCCATACCAGTGGACATTGCTCGGCAAGAAAAATCCCTGCTGGCCTATAGTTTTGACGGCGAATTATTAACTGAGGACTATGGCGGACCAATTAGAGCTTTCATACCCTATCTTTGGGGCTACAAATCAGCAAAAAGTGTAGTTAAAATAGAACTTATGGATTACTATGTTTCTGGCTTTTGGGAAAACCGCGGTTATACAGATAGCGGAGAAATTGAAGCAGGACCTTGCAGAGACCTCAATGACGGGGGTAAAATCAAAACCATTCCAGCAGGCGAAGTTCTAAAATTTAACTGATGAAGCCCTCTTTAACATATTTGAAAGCCATTTTGGCTATGTTCTTCTGGTCTGCCACTTTTGTCTGGTTCAAAATTGCCTATCAGACCTATTTACCCTATGAAGTTACTTTTTTACGCCTTTTGCTGGCTTCCATCCTTCTTTTTATGGTTATGCTTATTGGGCAGAAGCGAGAAAAAGTGCAGAGAAACGACTTTTTGCAAATGATGCTGGTTGCTTTTTGTGAGCCCTTTATGTATTTTATCGGAGAGGCAAATGGAATGAGAATCGTTTCCTCTACTTTGGGTAGCTTGGTTATTTCCACGATTCCGATTATTTCTGCGGTGGGCGCTTTTTTTATTTTGAAAGAGAAATTGCCCTTGTGTGTGGTTTTGGGATTGATAGTTTCTACGGCTGGCGTGGTAGTTATGAGCTTAGGAAGCAGTGATTTATCTGCTACTTTCAAAGGGATACTCTATTTGCTCATTGCTGTGTTAGCAGGTGTTTTTTACGGGATATCGGTTCGCAATTTAACCTTGCGTTATAGTCCACTTACTATCGTTACTTGGCAGAATTTTTTTGGAATGCTGTATTTTTTGCCTCTTTTTTTGATCGTGGATGGCAAACACTTTTTCAGTATCCAACATTCTGCCCAGGGCTTAGTAACCATTGCCGCGATGTCTATTTTTGCGTCTGTAACTGCCTTTATTTTATTTACAGGGGTAATCAGAGATCTGGGAGTGGCAAAATCCAATATCTTTACTAACCTGATTCCTGTTTTTACCGCCATCCTGGCTTTTGTTATATTGGGGGATAAATTAAGTTTGCCTGGCTGGATTGGACTTGCATTAGCGGTTTTGGGACTGTTTTTGTCTCAATACCCTGATTGGAAAAAAAGAAAAAAGGAAGAACTCTCACAGATTACACAGATTACACAGATTTGATTTTGCGAAACAAGGATTATAGGATTAGTTCACGCAGATTACGCTGATGACGCAGATTTGATTTTTCGAAACAAGGATTTTAGGATTAAGAGGATTTTTTTAGAAACCAGGAGATTAACACTGCATTGAAATATAGGAGGGTTGACGTCCTCGTCAACCACAACAAACAAACTATCAAGCTGTTATAAAATAAAGCGGAAACTTAATAACTCGGTTGTAAAGGGAACGACGAAGACATCGTTCTTCCTTTGGATTATCCTCTCACAGATTACACTGATTGGATTTTGCGAAACAAGGATTTTAGGATTATAGGATTAAGAGGATTATTTTTTATAAATGGTGATTATTAGAGAGGATTATGGAAAGCCCCTTGTGGGCGACACAATTATAGCGATGGTGGCGTAAGCCCCTCGGAAAAAGATAGATACAATCGTTTTCTCTTGTTATCTTTCCACCCAAAAAAAGCCCCTTGTGGGCGACACAATTATAGCGATGGTGGCGTAAGCCCCTCGAAAAAAGATAGATACAATCATTTTCTCTTGTTATCTTTCCACCCCAAAAAAGCCCCTTGTGGGCGACACAATCATAGCGATGGTGGCGTAAGCCCCTCGAATAAAGAAAGATACAATCGTTATCTCTTGTTATCATTCCACCCCAAAAAAGCCCCTTGTGAGCGATACAATCATAGCGATGGTGGCGTAAGCCCCTCGGGAAAAGATAGATACAATCATTTTCTCTTGTTATCATTCCACCCCAAAAAAGCCCCTTGTGGGCGACACAATCATAGCGATGGTGGCGTAAGCCCCTCGAAAAGAAGATGATCAAGACAATAGTTCCGTTAGTATCTGTCGTCCTTTGAGTTAAAATCGGTTTTGCGTGTGATCTTCCGTATAATTTCCTTCTTTTCCCCTATCTCTGAATAAAGTCAGTAATAATCTCATAGAAAAGGCCGATTTTGACTTAAAGACGACGAATCGTCAGTTAAAAAATATAATCCTCTAAATCGTAAAATTCTTGCCCCAAACATCTAATCAGCGTAATCTGTGAGAAAATATTCCAGGAAAAGAACGAAATCTTCGTCTTTCCCCTAACAACCGAGTTTATATAGTTCCCACAATATTTTTATAACAGATTGATAGTTTGTTTGTTGTGGTTGACGAGGACGTCAACACTCCTTTATTACTATGCTGGGTTAAAAACCCGTCGTTAATATCCTGTCGTCCCGCTGGGACTTTTGTCCAAATTCTCAATATTCGAGGGGCTTACGCCACCGTCGCTATTTTTGTGTCGCCCTTGGGGGCTTTTTTGGGGTAGAAAAAAAATAACGATTGTATCTATCTTTTTCCGAGGGGCTTACGCCACCGTCGCTATGATTGTGTCGCCCACAAGGGGCTTTTTTGGGGTAGCAAAAAAAAATAACGATTGTATCTATCTTTTCCCGAGGGGCTTACGCCACCGTCGCTATTTTTGTGTCGCACACAAGGGGCTTTTATAATCTATATAATTTAATCCTCTTAATCCTATAATCCTGAAATCCTTGTTTCTAAAATTCAAATCAGCGTAATCTGCGAGAGGATATTTCTTGCGGAGGAACGGCGTCCTCCGTCTACACATCTAAATCCTCTTAATCCTATAATCCTGAAATCCTTGTTTCTAAAATTCAAATCAGCGTAATCTGTGAGAAAATATTCCAGGAAAAGAACGATGTCCTCGTCGTTCCCCTAACAACCGAGTTTATATAGTTCCCACAATATTTTTATAACAGCTTGATAGTTTATTTGTTGTGGTTGACGAGGACGTCAACCCTCCTATATTTCAATGCAGTGTTAATCTCCTGGTTTCTAAAAAAAACCTCTTAATCCTATAATCCTTAAATCCTTGTTTCTAAAATCCTTGTTTATAAAATCTAAATCTGCGCCATCAGCGCAATCAGCGTGAAATCACCAGACCTATTATTTTTTCAGTTCCCAGGTATCTTGTTATTTCAGCATCACCATTTTCTTCACTAAAACACTATCTTTAGTTTGCAGTTTATAGAAATAGACCCCACCGGCACAAAGATTACCGCTTTCATCATTTCCATTCCAGGTAAGGGTATGCGTTCCAGATTCGGTTTTTCCTTGATACAAAGTTTTAACTAATTGTCCTTTTATATTATGGATAGTCAAAGAGACATCTTCCGCTTTAGCCAGAGAAAATTGAATTTGCGTGCTGGGATTAAAGGGATTGGGGAAATTGGTTAAAGTATAAGGTCTCTGGACAGGATCTTCATTTCCCAGGATGATCACTTCCATAGTAACAGGCATTGATTCACCCGCAATATATTGTGCCGTAATACTTACCTGATAAGTTACATTGGTTTCCAAACCGGAGAATGTCCAGAAATTATCATTGGTGGAGCCACAAAGAACTTCATCCAGATAGATATTATAATGTTCAAAGGGAGAAGTGCTGCCTGTTGTAGGATTATCCCACAAAACCATAATCTCATTACTAATTTCTGCGGTTGGATTCAAGGGAGGATTTAAGACCGCATTGGAATACATCAGATTCCGGAAAAATTTAAAAGTGCCGTCATAATCTCCCAAGACCAAATCCAAATCACCGTCGTGATCCAAATCCACTAATGCTGGAGTAGCATTTTGGTCTGTTTCAATGCCATTAAAGAGAGTGGTATCTTCTTGCCAGTTTTGGCGTTGCCGAAGGAAGCATTGAATTTCGCCAAATAGGTCTCCGGCAACTAAATCCAAATCTCCATCTGCATCCAGGTCTCCAAAAGTGGGAACACAATTGGAACCGACATCTATCGAGCCAAAGAAATTACTAACCAATTCCCACGACGGATTTGTAGGGGTTCCGTTATTCCGGTAATAAACTAAAGTGCCTGCTTCATTACCAACCACCAAATCAAGGTCGCCATCAAAATCCATATCCACTAAACGCGGGCAAGACCATCCGCCAACTGAAACAGCAGGCAAAACACCGGTTTGTTCTGCTAATCCGAATCCTGTATTGTGATGATAATAAAGTCCACCATTTAAGTCACCCACAACTACATCTGGTAAACCATCAGCATCTACATCGCCAACTGCCACGGCAGAATATATGGAGTGATCAATGGAAGCAAAAAAAGCGTTATCCGCTTGCCAGGCAGGTGAATAGGCAGTTCCAGTATTACGATAAAATTTAATATCGCCCATTTGACTGCCACTAATTATGTCATAATCACCATCTCCATCAAAATCGTAAAAAACGGGATTACTTGCTCCATCCACATCCAAAACACCTCCAAAAAGGGATGTATTTTCTTGCCAAGAAGGATTTTGGGCAGTTCCATTGTTGATGTAATACTGCAGTGGTCCATCGGCAGTTCCAAATACCAGATCCAACTGTCCGTTGCCATTTAAATCCACCAAATCGGGTGAATTCCAGTAAGTGGACATTCCCAAACCGGCAAAAAGAGTATTATTTTCTTGCCAAACAGGATTGGTAGCCGTGCCGGTATTTTGAAAATAAATGAAACCATAATTATCCCGACCGCACAAAATATCCTGTTTGCCGTCCAGATCAAAATCGCAAAAAATGGGATAAGCATACAGACCTATATCGGCAAGCAAGAGACAATTACTTTCACTAAATTGTCCGGAAGCAGCTGTGCCACTATTAAAATAAACATTCACTCTGCCATCTTCACTGAAACCCACCACCAAATCCAAATCGCCGTCGCCATCCACATCTGCTACATCGGGAACAGGATTCATAACTGTATTCAATCCAGAAAAATATCCTCCGCTTTCAGTAAAAATGGGGCTGGCGTTAGTTCCGCCATTTAAAAACAAATGCAGACCTGTGTAACCACCGGTAACTAAATCCAAAATTCCATCCGCATCCATATCCGCAGAGACAGAAACTTCTGCGGCAAGATAAGATATTGAGGACAAAAGATCAAGCCCAGGTGCAAAAGCAGGACTGGTTGCACTTCCATTATTTTGTATATACAGCGGAGCCCGATTTGTATTTCCTAACCAAAAATCAAAATCTCCGTCACCATCTATATCCATAAAGCGTGGCTGAGAGAATGAAAAACTGGGAACTCCACTGGGATTAAAAACATTATTATCCAGCTCAAAGGGTTGAGCCCAAAGGCATATTGATAGAATAAGGATTCCGATAATCATATAAAAGCGTTTCATTTTTTCCTCCTGAAGCGTATGTATCACAATAATATTTTCTCCCTGTTTTGCTGTCAATCATTTATTTTAACTATGGAAGTGGCAAAATCTCTCTGCCGAAGCGTTATTAAACTCTAATTCAATCAGCTCCAATATTTTCTATCCAGGGTGCGGTATTGAATTGCCTCACTAATATCTTCGGGAAGGATATCTTGGCGTCCTTCCAGATCTGCTATTGTTCTGGAGACCTTTAGAATTCTATCAAAGACCCTTGCCGAATAACCCATTTTATCGATGGCATTTTGTAATAAAGCATTGCTTTCCTCGTTTAGAATACAATATTTGCGTAATTGACGGGAATTCATCTGGCTGTTATTAAAAATTCCCAAGCCCTTAAAACGCTCTTGCTGAATTGCTCTGGCTTTATTTACTCTGGCTCTGATATCAACTGATTTATCACCTGTGGGTAAAGAAGCCAAATCCGCATAGCTAACGGTGGGAACTTCCACATGGATATCAATTCTATCTAAAAGCGGACCGGAAACCCTACTCCGATAACGCAAAATGGAACCCCATTCACAAGTGCATTGATGATTGGGAATATTGGCACCGAAATATCCACACGGACAGGGATTCATACTGGCAATCAGCATAAATTCAGCTGGGAAAGTTAAACTGGATGCCGCGCGGGAAATTGTAACTACACCATCTTCAAGCGGTTGCCTCAAGACCTCCAAAACCACGCGTTTAAATTCCGGAAGCTCATCCAAAAACAGAACTCCTCTATGCGAAAGAGAGACCTCTCCCGGTTTGGGAAAAGCGCCTCCTCCAATTAAAGCGACATCACTAATTGTATGATGCGGAGAGCGAAAAGGTCTGGTAGTTAAAATGCCATTTCTAAAATTTTTGGAATAACCGGCTACGGAATGAATTTTAGTTGCTTCCAATGCTTCTTCCAGATTCAATTCCGGTAAAATTGTCGGAACTCGGCGCGCCAACATTGTTTTGCCACTTCCCGGAGGACCAATCATCAAAACATTATGACCTCCGGCAGCGGCAACTTCCAAAGCTCTTTTTACTTGAAACTGACCTTTTACATCGCTCATATCTACGGGAAAATCGTTCAGCACCTGAAATATCTTGTCTCGATCAACTTTGGCGGCTTGTATATTTACTTCGTTGCACAGCCAGCTGACACACTCTCTTAAAGAAGTTACAGGAATCACTGTAATTCCTTCTATGATGGCTGCCTCTTCGGCATTTTCCAAAGGCACGATCAGAGTATCAATCCCATCTTTTTTGGCAGCCAAAGCAATTGGCAAAACACCTGCCACCGGACGCACAAAACCATCCAAAGAGAGTTCACCTATCATCGCGATTTTGGCGTATTCAGGTAAATGGAAAATCTTGTTACACTGCAAAATAGCCAAAGCAATTGGCAAATCTAAAGCGGCACTGTCTTTCTTCAAATCCGCGGGAGCAAGATTGACAGTATAGTGTGAAGAACTGATTTGATAACCAGCATTTTTAATTGCAGCTAAAACTCTATCTTTGCTTTCTTTAACTGCATTGGAAGCCATTCCGACAATGTTCATAGGATTAAAACCAGCTCCAATATCCGCTTCCACCGATATCTGAAAGGCATCTATTCCGAGGGTAGTATAGGAAATTGCAATTCCAACCATATTTTTTCCTTAATATTTTACATTAAACCCTGAAAATAGCAGAAAGTAACCAAGTCAAGGAAAAAGATTATTTTGGGTAGATTGTGCCGATTTGTATACCTTTCAAAAAACAATCTACATTTCTTAGATTACGCTTATTATTCTGAAGAAGAACAGGTTAGGATTTACGATAACTATCAAATTCTATCGCTTTTACATTTTTTTCCGCTCATTTACTCTCCAATTTTATTTCTCTGAAAATGGTTTAAGATTTGCATAATGCTATAAATTGATTATTATATCCAATATATTAGCTGAGGAAATTATGAATACGGAACAATTAATGACTTTAGCCGTGAATAAAAACGGCTTTGTTTTTGACCCCGAGAATGGGATAAGCTACACTGTAAACGAAACAGGCCTTTTTATCTTACAGAAATTACAATCGGGAGTTACTAAAGAAGAGATTATCAACTGTTTAACCGAAGAGTATGAAGTAAACCCCAAAAATGCTGAAAGTGATTTAGATCATTTTATGGCAATGCTGAAGGCCTTGAGTTTGATTGAGGATTAAGAGCAATGCTGCAATTAGATGATCTACAAATTAGCATCGCTGTATCTGGGTTAAAGACAGGTGATAATCCCCAACCCGGCGTGCCGGTAATTCGTTCGCTTAGAGCTGCAGGTTTTAAAGGTAAAATAATTGGCTTTGTTTATGATGCTATGGAATCCGGAATTTATTTGGAAGATATAGCAGACGAGATTTATCAGATGCCTTATCCGTCCACGGGTGCGGAATCATTTTTAACTCGCTTGGGTTATATCAATTCCAAAAGTAAAATTGATGTAATAATCCCTACTTTGGATTCTGAAATTCCGCTTTATATTCGTTTACAAAAAGAGCTCCAAGAACTTGGAATACATACTTTTATCTGCACAGAAAAGCAATTTAACCTGCGTGATAAAAGTAAGCTGTTTCAGTATTTTACATCCGAAGATATTACGGTTCCTAAAACAGTCCTTTTAAATAGTGTTGCAGAAATCAATAAAGCCATCCAAGACATAGAGTTTCCCGTGTTTATTAAAGGCCATCTCTACGAAGCATATAAAGCCAATAATATTTTGGAAGCTCAAAAGTTCTTTCTGGAGCTCCAGGCAAAATGGGGCTTACCGGTTATTCTGCAAGAACTTATTGAAGGTGACGAATTTAATGTGGTTATTTTAGGAGATGGCAAAGGAAACTGTCTGGGGATGGTTCCACAACGAAAACTGGTTATAACAGATAAGGGAAAAGGTTTTGGAGGAGTAGTGGTAAACAATCCTGCTCTGGAGAAATTTGCGCAGAAAGTGATAAAAACACTTTCTTGGCGAGGACCCTGCGAACTGGAAATTATTAAGGATAAAAAGGGAGCTTTTCATTTATTGGAAATTAATCCTCGCTTTCCTGCCTGGGTTCGCTTAGCGGAAGGATGTGGGCAAAATCAACCTGCGGCAACTGTCTTACTGGCTTTAGGTAATCAAATTGAAGAATTGCCTCCTTTCAAACCAGGAGTTCTTTTTATCCGTCATTCAGAAGATATTATCAGTAATATCAACCTGCTGGGTGAAATTTCTGTTAATGGTGAATTGATAAGAAAGCAAATAAAGCAAGAGGAAATAAAATGAAAAAAAACTATACTGCTCCATACATTGAACGCAATAGCGCTGGAAATCTTAATAAATATGCCCATACCACTGTTGTTCGACATCAGGATAATATTGATGGTGTGCCTGTAAAGAACTTAGTGGAAAAATATGGAACCCCATTATTTGTCTTTTCCGAAAAACAAATTAGACATTCCTACCGCCGGTTACTGGAAACAATCCGTATTCATTATCCCAAAGTAGAAATTGTTTGGAGCTATAAAACTAATTATTTGGCTGCTATTTGTAATATATTTCATCAAGAAGGAGCAGCAGCAGAAGTTGTTGGCAGAATGGAATATGAAAAAGCTCGTAAAAACGGCATTCCCGGCAATAAAATTTACTTCAACGGTCCTTCCAAACGCAAGCAGGACCTCCAAACAGCCATTCAGGAAGGTGCTTTTATTCATATTGACCATTTGGAGGAGCTTTATTTAATAGAAAAACTGGCTGAAGAACTTGCTCTCACTCCTAAAGTTGCTATTCGCGTAAATATGGATACCGGGATCAGTCCGATGTGGACGCGTTTCGGTTTTAATTATGAAAATGGTGAAGCGTATAGAACCGTCCAGCGTCTGGTTTCGGGAGGAAAAATTCACTTAGCGGGTTTGCATACTCATATTGGCACTTTTATTTTAGATCCTAATGCCTATTATTGGGCTGCCACTAAACTCTTAACTTTCGCTCAAACCATTAAGGATAATTTTGGTATCGTATTAGATTATATAGATATGGGCGGTGGTTTTGCTTCTTCTAATACTTTAATTGATCAATACACTCCGGGAGAATTGGCTTCACCCTCTTTTGAACAATATGCAGAGGCAATTGGAACTGCTTTTAATGCTTCCGTTTATGTAAAAGAACATCAGCCGCGTTTAATATTGGAGACCGGACGAGTATTAATAGATGACGCCGGTTATCTTATTGCCAGCGTGCTGGGGAAAAAGAATCTTCCCACTGGCGAGCGGGCTGTAATTTTAGATGCAGGAGTGAATATAAACATTACTGCCTGGTGGTATAAACAACGCGTATTGCCTACCAAGCCCTTTCCGGGAACATATCAAAACACCGTATTTTATGGTCCCCTGTGTATGAACATTGATATGATTCGCAGTGCGATGCCTTTTCCTGATCTTTATTATGGCGACACAGTTATTATTTCTCCTGTTGGTGCTTATAATGTAACTCAATGGATGCAATTTATAGAATATCGTCCTAATGTCTGCTTAATAAACGAAACTGGTGAAGTAGATGTTATTCGTTTCCGGGAAGATCTTTCGGACATAACTGCGCGAGAATTTATTCCGGATCATTTACGGCAGATATGAACTGGTCACGCTTTGTCAGGTCTGTGGGGTCTGCGTTTTTAGCTATTCCGGATAGCTATGCCACGGTTTTGTTTTCAGATTCTGTATGTTTAGGTTTAATGTTGCTGACAATTACATTACTGTCTCCAGTTGTTGGATTATCGGGTTTATTTTCTTTAATTGTAGCAATTTTGGCAGTGCGCATTTTAGGATTTGAGCACTGGGAATCAAAGAGTGGAATAACTGCTTTCAATTCTCTTTTAACAGGTATGATGGTTGGGTATTATTATCCAATGCAGATTATCAGCAGTGCGCCCATAAACTATCTTTGTTTTCTGTTGTTGGTCTCTTTGTTTACACTTTTACTATACCTTTTTAGCAGTTATCTTTTCCATCAATTATTCCGTCTGCCTTCGATGAGTTTATCCTTTTCCATAGTAGCTATCTTACTATGGTATTACTTTGCCCGCAAAGGGTATTTATCCAATTATCCCTTTGATAAAATGCTGCTGTTTAGTCCGGCGCCTAAGTTACCTGAGTTTTGGCGTTTATTCTTTATTTCTTTGGGTTCTATATTTTTCACTCCGGAAGTTACGGCAGGCATTTTAGTTTCCTTAGCTTTACTAATTATTACGCGGATTGGATTTGGTTTAGCACTTTTGGGTTGGACGCTCAATTTCATATTAATGCGTATGATGGGAGTGCAACCAGGGAGTGGAGTTTTTTATTCAGGTTTTAATGCTATTTTAATTATGTATGCCGTTGCGGGAATATATCTTTTGCCAAGTAAAAGCTCTATTTTAATTGGGTTATTGGCAACTGGAATTGGTTTTTTGATTACTGTGCTGTTCAATGTTGTATATTATCATTACAATGCTTTTACGGGTTTATATACTCCTTTGTTAGTTCCAGTTTTTGCTTTTCCGTTCAATATAGTTGTTTTACTGGTAATTTTCAGTTTGCGATTGCGTTTGAAAGTTGATAAACCAGTTATGAATGATATGGGTATTTTCAATCCCGAATTGGCTTTGCAGACCTTTCAGGAACGCTATAAAAGGTTCAGTCATTTAGGCATCCCCCAATTTGCCATCCCCTTGAATGGTTTGTGGACTATCACTCAAGGCAATAATGGTATTTATACTCATAAATTGGATTGGGCTTATGCTTGGGATTTTGAGATGTTGAATAAGGCAAAAAGAAACTACGATAATGAAAATAATAATCTGAATGACTATTTTTCTTATGGGAAACCTGTTTTAGCATCGGCAGCAGGTTATGTAGTAAAAATTTCTGATGGGATTCTGGATAATCCTATTGGTCAGGTTAATACAAAAGATAATTGGGGCAATTATGTCTGCCTTTCTCACGGTTACGGACTTTACTCTTTTTATGCTCATCTTAAACAGAGTAGCATCAGAATTAAAGTTGGGGACTATGTTCAAAAAGGCGATTGCATAGCTCAATTAGGAAATTCAGGACGCTCAGCCGTTCCCCATTTGCATTTTCAAGTTCAATTGGGAATTGAACCCGGTAGCCCTACCCGCCTTTCACATCTTATTAACTACAAACTTGTTCAGGAAGATAAGACCTATGAATTCATCGGTAGCGGCATACCCAAAGAGGGAGACACTATTTCTGCCTTAGTAGCAGAACCACATTTACAAAGCATTTTAGCTTTACAACAGCATAGCGAGCAGCAATTACAAATAAAGCGGGGCAAAAAACAAAGCACTGAATTTTGGAAAGTGAAGCTTGATCTTTTAGGTAATTTTACCATTAAATCTACAAAACATACTGAACTGGGTTTTAGCGTTTATGATGGAATATACAATTCGCTTTCTTTAAAAGGGAATCGTAAAAATGCTCTTGCCGCTTTTGCTTTGCTAATTTCTCGCTTGCCATACCTTGAACAGAATGAAATTTATTTAACTGATGAACCGGCTCTTTCAGTTATTATTAGTCCTGCGTTACGGCATATAGTCCTGTTTTTCAGTCCTTTATTTCCTCTTTTTGCCGCTTCAGTGCAAAGTAAAATAAAGACCAATTCCGATTTTATTGAAGTTGAGAGCGATATCACTTACCGCATTTTAGGCATCCGATACAAAAACAGAACAGGAAAAGTAATCATTGAAAAATACAAGGGATTAACATCCTTAGAGCTGAAAAAGGGAAATCAGACCTTATTGAAAGCCGAAACAATTTAATTTTACAAGGAGTTATATTATGAAACAATTTATTCTCTCCTGTCTCCTTATCTTGGCGGCAGGATTTCTTCTGGGGCAGGGTAAAGCATCCATAACCGATTCTTATAATGCTGAGACCGCCAGAAATTACACTCGGGCTCTTCAAATTATGGAAGACCTAAATGCCACCGAGCCCAATGACAGCTTTTACAATTTACGCATTGCTTGGTTGCAATATCTACTTGGTCGCTACAATGATTCACTGAAAAATTATCAAAAATCTAACAATCTCTTTCCTTCTCTGGATGCGCAAACTGGCATTCTGAACTGTCAATTGGCTTTGGGTTTTTGGAACGATGCTCATAACCAAGCAGAACAGATTTTAAAAAAATATCCGCAAAATATGTTAGTGCTTGGCAAAGCTGCTTATGCCACCTATATGCTTCAGGACTATCAAGCCACTGCTAATTATTATCAACGCATTATTGATATTTTTCCTTGGGATATGGAGTCCCGTGGCTATCTGGTCAATAATTTATACCTTGCCAAGGATATAGAAAATGCCCGTAAGCATTATCAGATATTAAAAAAGTATGCACCCGATTCTGCTATGGCAAAGGAATATTCCAATATTTTTAAATAGCGGAATGCGTTACACTTGGCTATTGTTCCTGCTTCTTCCCTGCTGGCTTTTTGCAGAAGACATTGTTACGCCGACTTTTAACCTTATTCACACTGCCTATAATAATATGCTTACCGGAAACTATGAAATAGCCGAAAAACAATATCAACAGGCAGCCATTTTATCTCCCCAAGAAAGTAGCGCTTGGGAAGGTTTACTTTGGTCTTTAAATGCCCAAGGCAAATTTCGCAAAGCCCTGAAAACATTTTCTGATGCAAAAACTAAACTGTTAGAGCCAGAGAAACTTTATAATTATTATGCCTATGCTCTTTCTATGCAAAACCGTTTTCCCGAAGCCAGGTTTTATTATAAACAGGCATTGGAAAATATGCCTGCCAACCCGTTGGCAAATGAAGTTTCGTGTGAAGGTTTAGCTTACGCTTATCTTGCTTTGGATAATTTTCCGAAAGCCCAGACATATTTTTCCCGGGCAGCTTTCCTTAGCCACAGACCTATTCCTGCTTTTAAGCCCTCTTTTAATAGCACTGTCTATTATAAAGTTCCGGGGAAAAACAAAACTGCCTATGGTTTAACGCAGTCAGCCCAATATAAATCCGCTAAGTTAAAGCTTAATTATGAATATTTTCAATTGGATAATGCCTATTTCCGAGACCTCTTTAGAGCAGATTTTACTTACCAATTTACTCCTTTGGAAGCAGGAATAAATGGTAGCCATCTTTCCGGAAAAGATGAGCGCGTCTATCCTGCCTGGCAATTAGGAGCAAAATTATGTCCAAAATTGTACCCGGGGACAATTGCTCTGCATCCGGAACTTTTTGTTTCTTTCAGTCATTACCCTCGTTTTAATGTTCAGCAGCTTAGTTTCCAGCCCCAAGTTTACTGGCGTGATTTTTCTTTTGCCTATGCTTTGCACAGTGTGTTTATGGATAATGAACCTTCCTCCGCGGATAGTGTTCATTTTGCTCAACAGTTTTCTCTCTCCCATTTTTTGCCCGGCAATTTTAAGCTGGGTTTATATTGTGGTTTTGGAAATGATACTTGGATGATAGATAATTCCGGAGTAATTACCGACACTTTCAATCAAAACGGTTCCCATTATGGCATTTCCTTAGGCAAGGAACTTTTCCAGCATTACTATTTATATGGCTATTATCAAAATTGGGAGAGCGAGGACCGTATCTTTTTTTCGCTTGCAGGTATTTATTAATGCGTCGTATCCTTTTTTTCTGGTTGTTAATTGTTTTGCTTTCTTCTTGTAACCTACGGGAGAATTTACTTTTACCTCCCGATATTTCTGCAGCGGATTATCAAACGGGAAACGCTATCAGGATTTTTTCTGATTATCTTATTAAATCCGAAAATGACGATTCCTATTTATTGCTGCATAAAGAATCCATAGCTGAAGAACTAATTCACTTGGGAGACGAAATTGTTTTTCGCAAAGTGAAAACATTTGCTCTGCGCGATTCCTTAGGTTTTCAAAATAACGCTGCAGAACAAAGTAATACCTATCAATTTAGTGTTTTACGCTCCGGAAACATAATTAACCTCATTGCTTCCATCAATATGGCAGAAATATACACTGAAGTAAAACCAAGTTCAGACCCTTTTTATCTGGTTTATCTCAATTATTATCTGCAGGCGGACTCAATTCAGCCAATTTTTTACCGTAAAGACAGAGCTCATTTTCCTGTGTCCACAACTGGTGAATATGCTCTATTTTCTATTCCCACAGAAGCAAATCCTGCTTTACAACATCATAGCGGGGATAATTTTTATGCATTACTGCTAAATAGTGCGGGAGTGCAAGTTGCCGTTAATTTTCCTTCCTCTTTCACCTCTTCAGCGGGAGAAATAACTATACGCATAAAAAACCAATTGAACTCAAATGAACAGTCGCAGTTGGCTTCCTATTTTCCTGATGCGGCTATATCTTATCCTATCATTGATTTGCAAACCGAAAGGTCCCCCGGCAATGAACTTGCTTATATAAGAATTTTGAATTCCGGCAAGGGTTTTTGGGGCAGACAGTGGATATATCTTTCTGAAAATTCTGTTTATGGCTGGTCTGAAAATGATCCTCCTTCAGGAAATTCTAATTGGTGGATAGATTCCAATGGTTTATACAGTTTCTTAAAAGGCAGTGGTAAATATTTTCTGCTTACTCCCCTGGAAAATCAACAAGATGTAACTATTCCTTTGGATGGTAGCGTCAATTATGTTTTTTTACAACAGGTCTGGTTTGATTTGCGCTCCCTATCTTTACCCTCAACTACGCTGAAAGTGAATATAAATCCTGATCTTTCTTATTTACTGGCTGATTATTTTAATAATAATCCCTATTCTTTCAATTCTTCCCTTCAAGCGTTTACAATGGAATTTTATTATGCCTCTGAGCTGTTATCCACTCTTCCAGACAGCAAATGGATTGAATTTGGTTTTTTCACCCATCTGCCTTCAGATGTGCACAATCGTCTGTTTTGTATAGAGAGAAATAATCTTCAGGATATAATCACTTTTAAAAAGCCAGCAGATAGTTACGATGCCAATCACTTTGTGCAAATTGGCTCTTATCTCTATTCCAGCATTGCTGCTTCTGCCACTTATCTTTTTGGTTGCCTTACTTTGCCTACTTCTCAGCTTACTGTAAATTATTGTAAAAATCGTCAATACCTACAAACGGAAAATGCCATTATTAGTTGGTGGAATACTACAAAAAATGACTACGATAATTTGAATTTAAATCTGAAACCAGCTATTCCTAATCATCCTTGGTTGCAAGGAGAACCTTTCAATTTAAGTTCCTCTGTTTCTCTTGCCGAGTTTTATTTTTATAAAAATACAGAAGTGCAAACTACTTTACCAACCGGTTTTTATCTTTCGTTGCCTGTAGCTACGCCTCAGGAGAATTTCTTGCTTTTTTCCACCCTTCCTTTTCCTCGCTTAAAACACTATTTACTTGGCTCAGTTAATTTTACTGTCCAAAACGGCTGGCTGAATATCTATCCAGATTTTCCGGGGAGGATAATTAACAGCAAAATCAATTATTCCCATCCCTTTAATCTCAGAACCTATTCCACGATGACTTTTTCCTTTGCAGACCTCATTTTATATACTTATGGCAATGCACCTCAAGATGCCAATGTTAATTTTAGTTTTAATCTCACTAATTCTCTGGCTGATCCTTATCAAATTCTTGCCAATCAATACAATTTAAGTTCCCATTCTGCCACTTATGCAATCAGTTCTGATTCTGAGGACAATTTTGCTCTGTTTCAACCGGTGCTCTTTTTCCGCAGAACTGCCAAAGGGCAGAATTTGCTCTTTTATGAAAAAACCGAACCCTATTACCGTTTGTATGCTTATACGGAAAGTGCAACTTTTGATCCCTGGCACTTTTATCTTGATAATGGCTTTAATGGCATCGCATTAACTAATAGTGGTTCTTATGCTTCTTTTGTAGATAACAATCCCCATGCCAATGTTACATTTTCTTTGGATAATTCTAATCGGGATGCCATAATTTCTCTCTATCAAGCACAATTGGTTTTGCCTGCTTTTTTTATAGACAACGGAGTTCCGCTTGGTTCCAATCTTTTTTTAACAAAACTGGATTCTGTTCTTGGAGTTGCCAATCTTATCTCTGCTTACCAATTTAATATCACTAATTCTACGGGAACAGCCCTCAATCCTGATTTTTATAATATTATCGGAGCGACGCAAGAACCTTATATCTATATTCCTGTTCCTGATGTTACTATATTGGATACGGCACATTTATTTTATCGGGATCAAGATGGCAATGAAACAGAACTTAATCAAGTGAATGCTTTCAGCTCTAATTATGCTAATGAATATATTGTGGTAGGTAATTGTTTAATTTGCACGGTGCCTAATCCTGGGATATTTTATATTTCAGGAATATAATGCATAAACTCTCATAAGTTACACAGATAAAACAATAGGACACTAATTATAACGGATGAACCCGGATATAAAAGAATAGGCATAGCCCAAGTTTCGCATTTTCTTAGCCCAAGTTTCGCATTTTCTTAGTCCAAGTTTCGCATTTTCTTAGCCCAAGTTTCGCATTTGTTTAGCTAACTACATATCGGATGCAATCTTCACTCTTCGCACTTACTTCAAAGCGTCAATCAAGCGTTTATCACTCCTTAATCAAGCGTTAATTATTAACGCTTGATTAAGGGATGTTAGACGAGAGATTAATGGCTCTGGCAAAGCTTTGGCTAAAAAAGACCCCCAAGCCAATTCGGCTCAGGGGTCTTTAATCACCCGTTCACCCATTAACCTGTTAACCCGTTAACCTATTCACCTGTTAACCCGTTAACCCGTTAACCTGTTAACCAGTTCACCCGTTCACCCGTTAACCCGTTAACCCGTTAACCCGTTAACCTGTTAACCCGTTAACCTATTTCATCATTATCATTTTTCTGGTGCTGCTATAGGTTCCGGATTGCATTTTGTAATAGTAAACACCACTGGAAACAGAATTGCCGTTATTATCGGTTCCGTTCCAAACGATGGAATGATTTCCGGGTTCCTGAACACCCTTAAACAA
>JBDKSF010000009.1 GCA_039680785.1 Candidatus Cloacimonas sp. | reverse complement strand
TCTTCGTCCTCATCGAAACCAAAGAAGTCGTCATCATCATCCAAATAGTCGTCCAGATCGATATCCTGGTCTTCATCATCGTCATCGTCAAAATCATCTTTAAGCGAGGCAAGAAGGGAATCCACTTTTGCGGCGCGATCTTCTGTCTCATCATAGTAGAAAGAGAGTTCGGGGATGGTTCTCATAATTTGTGCTCCTGCTATTTGTTTTTTTATAAAGCCAGATGACTTAATCAGGAGTTCCCTGATTTGGTTATGACTGGCGGGATTGTTATAATGTGAAAAATACAACTTGGCATAATGTAAATCCTTCGAAAGGACTACATCCGTTATTTGCACCCAAACCAGTTTAGGGTCATTCAATTTTTGGGAGAGTGCAATATTACAGATTTTTTTCAATTCCTCTTGCAAACGAGGGATACGATAATTTTTCATTGCAGCTTTTTGTTAACCTCATTAACCACAAACGCTTCCAGGATATCGCCTTCTTTGATATCAGTGTAGTTTGCCAAAGAAATGCCGCATTCAGAACCGGCACGGACTTCTTTTACATCATCCGCATAGTGTTTTAAAGAACTAACGGTATCTTCGGTCACCAAAACATCGTCTCGGTATAAACGAATTTTACAATTTGCCTGCATAATTCCTTTGTCAACTTGGCAACCGGCAATGGTTCCCACTTTCTTGATTTTAAATACTTGGCGCACTGTGGCGGAGCCAATAACTTGTTCTTCATATTCCGGTTTCAACATTCCTTCCAAGGCGCTCCGCAAATCTTCCATAGCATCATAAATCACTTGATAAATTTTTATTTGCACGCCTTCATCTTCTGCCAGCTTTCTTGCCAGATGGGAAGCGCGAACATGAAAGCCAATAATTATGGCATCCGAAGCGGCAGCCAATGAAACATCCGCTTCACTTATTCCGCCTACGCTTTTATGAATGATGGAAACGCTTACTTCATCGTTGGAAAGCTTTTGAAAACTATCGGCAAGTGCTTCGGCAGATCCATCTGTATCTGTCTTCAAGATTACATTCAGAGTATTTATCTGCTCTTCTTTGATGCGGGCATATATATTTTGCAGAGAACTCTTATTCAGATATTTTTCGCGCTCAAGACGAATCTGTTGTCGTTCCACACTAATGCTGCGAGCCATCTTTTCAGTATCTACCTGATTTAAGAAATCACCTGCCTTGGGTGTGTCGGATAAACCATAAATACGGGCTACATCTGAAGGGTAAAGAACTTTAAGCTCACTGCCCCGCTCATTTTCCATTTTTCTAATTCTGCCATGCACTGCTCCACAAACCACAATGTCACTTTTACGCAGAGTTCCTTCCTGCATTAAAATTGTAGCAAAAGGTCCCATTCTGGCATCCATACCGGCTTCAATAACTACAGCTGAGGCAGGAACTTCGCGCTTGGCTTTCAAATCGAGCAATTCTGCCGTTAAGAGAATAAGTTCTATCAGATTTAATATGCCTTCTCCGGTTACGACTGAAGTTCTACACCAAGGGATATCGCCACCATATTGTTCCAGAAAGACACCTGCATCTAAAAGTTGGGATATGACCTTATCTACATTTGCCTCCGGGAGGTCAACTTTATTGATCGCGATAATCATAGCCACTTGAGCGGCTTTTGCATGATCTATTGCTTCGCGGGTTTGAGCTTTAATGCCTTCTGTGGCTGAAACCACTATTATGGCTATATCAGTTACATTTGCACCCCTGGCTCGCATTGCCGTAAATGCTTCGTGACCGGGAGTATCCAAAAAGGTTATTTTATGTTTGTTAATTTCAATCTGATAAGCTCCGATGTGTTGAGTGATGCCACCCGATTCACCTGCCACCACATTTGAATTGCGAATATAATCCAAAATGGAGGTTTTGCCATGATCCACATGACCCATAATTGTAACTACCGGCGGGCGTTTTTCTTCTTTAACTTCGTTAAATTGTTCGTGTTCTTTATCTATGATATCCATTCCGTATTCATCTTCAAAACGGTAGTCCACCTTAAATTCATCGCAGATCATCTCCAAGGAGTCCTTATCCAATCTTTGATTCATCGTAACCAGCTGACCCATCATAAAGAATTTGGAAATAATTTCCGAAGGAGGGACATTCATAATTTTGGCAAGCTCACTAACGGAAGTAAATTCTCTAATCACAATTTCATTGCTGCGGTTTTCTACATTTTGTGCTTCGCGATGGTATTTTTTGCGTTTGGAGCTTTTTTGCAGTGTCTTTTTTATATTGCGGGAAATTTCCGCTTCGTCAATTTCTACCGTTTCCACCAATTTTTGTTTGGTTTTTTTGGTGCTGGAGATAATGGCTTTTTTATGTTTGCTTTTATCGCCGAGTTCTTCATGGCTGATTTTGGCTTTACCGAATTTTTTGGGTTCACTTTCTCTACCCGGCTCGGTAACTGCAGGAACAACAACAGGTTTGGCAACCGTGCTTGGAGGCGGTTGATTTCTGTGATATTCTTTTTTATGTAATCCCGGTTTGGGGCCTACTCCTGGTTTGGGAGCAGTTGTTTCCGTTCTTGGTTTCTGAGCTGTTTTTGGCTTTTCGAAAACTGGTTTGGGGGGTTGTTCCACTGGTTTTTCCACCGGTTTTTCCACTACGGGCTTTGGTTTTTCAGGGATAGGAGGTTTTATTTCCTCTTCTTGGGCTATTTTAATTTCTTCTTTAGGAGGAGGAGTTACAACTGTTTCTACAACAGGAGGAGCGGGTTCCGGTTCTTTTTTTACTTCCGGCTCGGGTGTTTCCTGTTTGACTTTGGCGGCTTGACGCATTTCTATCAAGCGTTTGCGATCTTTTTCCGCTCTTTTTTCGGCATCTTCTTGTTCTTTATATTTCAGGCGTATTTTATCTGCGACTTCTTCATCAATTAAGCTCATATGGCTTTTAACGGACACACCCAGGTCCGTTAGATGTTTTTTTAGTGCCATAGTGCTTATTTTCAGCTCTTTGGCTAAATCATAAACTCTTACTGTCAATGTTTCCTCCTCTCTGTTTCAGAGAGCCAATATTCCATAATTTTACCAGCAAAACTTTTGTCCGTTATGCCAAACACCCCTGTTAGAGGCAAACCCAAAGCGGCGCTTATTTCTATCTGGTTTCCCGTTTCAATAATTTTATTACGGTTTCCGGTGGTTTCAGCATATTTTTTAATTTTTTCTTTTGTGCGTTCCGAGCTATCCTCTGCCAAAATTACCAGGGCTATGTTTTTTTTGTTCAGGGAGCGTTCGCAGGCATCAAAACCGGAAACCAATTTTCCTGCTTTACGGGCAAATTGCATCAAAGTAATAATCTTAGGATTCAATTTTTCTCCCATTTTTTCTTTTTTTGGCTTTTTTCAACCATTTTGATAGCCCGTTAAAACATTCTTCCGAAGGGCATAAATAAAGCTTACGCACCTGAATTTTGCGGTTACAATCAAACACAATTCCACTTGGTGTGAGAAAAAAATTGAGCAGACGATTCTGGTCAATCTTTTTCTGGCAGACCACGCAAGTTCTAATTGGAAGGTGCATTGCTTTACTATTTTTATTCGGCATTAGAAATACTTTGCTGCTTCTTTCAGCCGTTCCGCTGTTTTTTGTCCCATACCTTCCAGGTTTTTAAGCTCATCCAGAGAAGCAGTGAAAATATCTTGAACGCTGGTATAGCCGGCATTTTTTAAGACCTCTGCAAGTTTGGGAGTTACACCATCCAATTCAGTTATATGGCTAACGGTTCTACGCTCTTTAGCCATCTTTTCTTCAAATTCGGGCATTGTGTAAATATCTATTTTCATTCCCACCAGTTTGGCAGCCAGCTTCACATTTTTACCCTGTTTGCCGATCGCCGTCAATTTATCTGCTTCATCAACTATAACGCTGGCAGAGTGATTTCTTTCGATAATTACCTGTTTAATCCCAGAAATGCCAAGAGCATTTTCAATCATTTTTTCGGGATCTTCACTATGCACTACGATATCTATTTGTTCTCCGTGTAATTCTTTGCGCAGCGTATCAATGCGGGTTCCTTTGGGCCCAATACAAGCAACGATGGGATCAATTTTCGGGTTATCCGTTTCCAATTCCACTTTTGTTCTAATTCCGGGCTCACGCACGATTTTTCTAATTTTTATCTCTTCGCTGAAGATTTCGGGAATTTCCGCCTCAAACAGTTTTTTTACAAATTCAGGATTAGTGCGGGAGAGGACAATGATCACCCCTTTTTTGCCAGTGCGAATGTTCACTACATAAGCTCTGATATTTTCTCCCACTCGATAAAATTCATTTTCAATCTGTTCATCAAGAGGCAGCAAAGCGTCCGAATAGCCAATATCAATTATGTAACCGCCAAAATCATCAATTGCCTTTATTTTGCCGGTAACGATGGTATGCTTTTGTTTATTGAAATCGTTTTGGATTTTCTCGTCTTCCAGCATCCGTATTTTATCTTGGATAATTTTCTGCACGGTCTTCACCAATTTCGGCTCAAATTCGTAGAGTGACATTGTTTTTTCTATCATTTCTCCCGGCTGAGCATTGGGATTATATTCTGCTTTTGCTTCCATTAAAGATATCTGTCCCAAACCTTCTTCTCTTTCCACCACCACACTTTTGAACTGAACTTTTACGCTTCCGCTTAAATCATCCACATACACTTTTAATTCTGCCTCGGGTGTCAAACGCTTTTGTAAAGTAGATGTTACGGATTCCAGAATGATATTCTGAATCACTTCCTTATCCAACTGTTTTACAGCTGCCAGTTTGCTTAGGGCTTCAACTATATTTGTACTCATTATCTTAACCCCTCCTCCTCTCTGTGGCTAAATATACTGTCTTTGCACGGAGGATGGATTTGAACGGAATTTCCATCACCGTGCCTCGGTCATCAAGCACAATCGTATCTTGATTTACTTCCGTCAATGTCCCCATCACGGATTTTTTTTCCTCTCCCACATTATATTGAACCGCCACTTTTTCGTTTATGGCGCTCACATAATGGCTTTTAAGTTTTAAGGGACGTTCCAGTCCAGGAGAAGAGACCTCCAAAAAATAACGCTCCGGAATGAGGTCAAAAGTATCCAGTTCGTTACTCAAAGAGCGACTGAAGGCGGCACATTCATCCAAGGAAACTCCTCCCACTTTGGTAAGATATACTGTGATGATCCGCCCTTTGGCAGAAATCTTTTCATCGATGTCATACACTGCAAGATGTAATTCCTGGCAGATCTTCTTCGCTATCTCTTCAATTTGAACTCTGTAAAACTCCATTTTTTTGCCTCATTCTTATATTACTGCCAAAACGACACACTATCGTTTTTGTTATCAACAAGTTATCTTCTTCGCTTTTTAGCTTACGATAACTTCCTTCGCTGCTCTGGGAAACGGGCAAAACCGCAGCATTGTTTTGCCATTTCCTATAAATTTATCAATCTTTAACTATTTTTCTCTTACTTTTAAAGCCAATTTCACTCAAAAAAAATAGCTATCCAAAGTAGCTATCTATTTCCGTAGTTAACGGTTACTATTCCCATCAAACCGATTTTATGATCGATTTTCATTTATAAATCCATTAAGAAAATTCATCTTTAATATGTCAAGCAAAATCTTCAAATCAAGCAAGAGCTCACCCGTGAAATCGGCAGAGTGAAAGCAGATTAAAAAGAGTTTTACGGAGATAGTTTTATGGCATCACAGCAAAATAGTATGTCTCCGAAACAGGCAAGCGGGACTTATGCCCTTTATGTTTTGGAAAAATAAAGTAAACAAAACATTTTTTAGAGAACAAATGAATGCCGCAGAATAAATTTATGGTTGGGTGCAGCAAGGGTCTTTTTGTCCGTATTGCTTTTAGAGATATAATTGAATGTTGCGAAGTAGATTAGCTAATAACCCAGTAACACTTCTCTTACACTGCTCTTATCCCGTAAGAGAAGTGTAAGAGATTTGTTACAGAATTATAAGAGCTTGTAATAGGCAAAGTATTACCAGACCCCATAGCTTAAACCTATAAGGCATTTAGCTAAACTAAAATATCCCCAATGAGATAATCGGTAAATAGGTCTTTACGAAAATATCTTGTCCCTAAGAGTAAATTCTAAATTGCTTTTAGGATATTCCCAAATATAGTCGTTAACTCTTTAATCTTAAATCTCTTCGGCATCCTGTCCGTAAATTTCTTTGAAGCGGATATTATCAATTTCATTTGGGACACCCTCGAAAACCTTTTTTCCGTCTTTCAGGGCAAGAACTCTATTTCCATATCTTCTTGCCAAAGTTAAAAAGTGTAAAGAGCAGATAATTGTGATGCCTTCTTGGTTAATTTCTCCCAAGTATTGCATAATGGAATCTGCGGTGGCAGGGTCTAAACTGGCGACTGGTTCGTCAGCAAGAATTAAAGATGGTTTTTGCATCAGGGCACGAGCTATGCCAACTCTTTGTTGTTGTCCTCCGGAAAGGAATTTTACTTTTTTATCGGCAAAATCCTGTAAACCCACCTTTTGCAGGTTTTGCCTGGCAAGTTCGTAGTCCTCTTTGCTAAAAGGTGAAAGAGATGAATGATAGCCAAGGCGTCCGGTTAAAACATTAGTAAGCACGGTCAAGTTTTTAACGAGGTTAAATTGCTGAAACACCATTCCGATTTGTCTGCGATAATGCCTAAGTTCCATTCCTTGAAGAGATAGGATATTTTGGCCGCGAAACAGGACTATGCCGCCGCTGGGTTCGATAAGGCGATTGAGACAACGCAGAAATGTAGATTTTCCACTGCCTGAAAGCCCCAATAGAATAATAAAATCGCCTTCCTGAATTTGTAATGATAAGTTATCTAAAGCAAGATGATGTCCATCGTAACTTTTATTCAGGTTTTGAACTTCCAGCAGATTGGGAGCGGGATTCATTTTAATAAATCGGCAGGATCCATATTCATTGCTTTCAGAGTGGTGCGAACTACTTCATAATCCATATCCGTGGCATATTCCAAACCGTCGATATCGTAAAGTGCTTTCAAAACCTTTTTCCCTTCAGAACTTTGAGCAAAGCGATGTAGGGCTTGCACAATTATGCCTTCCAGTTCGGGAGGAAGGTCTTTACGAAAAGTAACAGTGTCATTGGGAATCCAATCCGTATAGCCAATAATTTTCACCTTATCGAAAATGTCCGAATTGGTTTCTAAGAGTTTTTCTCTGGCGTCCATTGGCTTACCTGTAGAATCTGGAGGAGACCAATAACTGCATCCAACATCTGCTCTGCCGCTATAAACGGCTAAAATTGCTTGGGGATGACCTCCGGCAAAAAAATAGTCCTTGGGAGTGATTCCCTTTTGTTTAAGAACGGCAGAAGGATAGATGTAGCCGGAGGTGGAGGCAGCATCCGTATAGGCAATTACTTTGCCTTGAATATCCTGTATGGATTTTATCTTACTATCGCTTCGTGCTACAAATTGTCCGCGATATTTGTTCAAGCCATTGCGAACCGTCATTAATTGAACTTTGGCATCGTATTTCTGCTTAGCTAAAATATAAGCATAAGTAGGAAGCCAAGCAATATCTGCTTGGTAGGTTCCCAGTGCTTCTATAACAGCCGCATAACTTGTAGGGACGGCTACTTTGAAATGCAGTTTCGTTTCTTCTTCCAAATATTTGGCAATTGCTTCACCGCTGGAAACTACTTTTCCTGCTTCGAGAGAAGGAACAAAAAACATTTTAACGGGATTTTGTTTGGCGCCAAGCTTGCGATTTGCTTTTTCCAAACGACTTTCTTGATTCCCACAACCCAGTATCAATAATGCTGCAAAGGCAAGGAGTATATATTTTTTTGACATAAGCATCATCTCCTTCTATATCAAATAAAAAAACTATCTTTCTATCTGCTTTCTCAGGTCAAGCAAAAATTATAAATAATCCCATTCCTCAAAGAATTGGTCGATCAGTAAAATCGGGTTTTTCCAGGTCTCTTTAAATGTAGAAAATCCTTTTCCATCCAAGGTTTCACCTTCAGTATTAAAAATGCAGGAAGGCAAAATAAGGGTGTCATCTTGCTCAGGAGCAAGCTGAGCGTATAAATCGGCATAAGTAATCAATCCGCAAACAGTTATATCCGAGCCAAAGAAGTCATTTTTAATTATTTGAACTTTTACCATTTGATTTTCCAGCCGCTTATTGAGGTCTTCAGCAATTTTAAGTATGATTTCTTGTGCGGCTGTAGAACCAATCATCAGATAATTTACCGGTTTTTTACGCAGCTCTTTCAACAACGCTCTTTTTTTCTGTTTATAATTTTGAATGGATAAACGCAACATCCCGATTCCGTTTTCCAACTGAGGATAATCCAGATAATAGGACTCTTCCGGAATTTCTCTCTCCGCAAGGATATAAAATTCATCGGCAGGATAGATGATTTCGCTGTGATAAGCGTTTCTTGTTTCTTCTATCAGGTCTAAAACATACTCGGAGTTTTGACGGTTGAAGGGTTTTAGTTCGCAAAGATTTTGCCTGTATTTAGTTAAGCCCACGGGGACAACTCCAATGGAAAGGCAATTTAAATGAGAAGTTAGGATGTCTTGCAAAGTTCGTTTTAAAGCTGCGCCGTCATTATAACCTGGCACACAAACAATTTGAAGATGAAAACTGATGCCGTGAAAACTGAGATGTTTCAGAATTGATAAGGCATCTACTTGTTGGGCGGAACGCATCATTTTCTGTCGCAAAACATTATCGGTAGTATGCAAGGAAACATACAAGGGAGTGATCCTTTGTTCTATAATGCGGTTATAATCATCTTCCTTAAGGTTGGTAAGCGTGATATAGTTGCCAAAAACATAGGAATAAAGATAATCATCGTCTTTCACATAAAGCGTATTTCTTAGGTAGGGAGGCATTTGGTCGATAAAGCAAAAAATGCAGGAATTTTCACATTGCCTAATTTTGTAGGGCTCGGGGTCAATTCCCAGGAAGCTTTTTTCCTCCCGCTGAATTTGGACGATGCGTTTATCTCCTGTGGCAGACATAATTTCCAGCTCAAAAATATAATCCGAAGTAAGCAGCTCCAAATCTAAAAAATCACGCACTTCTTGCCCGTTTACGGAAATAAGTTTCTCGCCGGTTTGGATTCCATTTTTGGCTGCTAAACTTTTCGGGAGGACATTTTGGATAATTACGGACATAGGCAGTTTATTCCTTTTATGTATTTCTAATTCTATCGTAGCGGAATTTGAAACGCTTTATACCTTCAAAAATAGTCCGTGCCAGTTGTTGCTGATATTCTTCGTTGATCAACAGCTGTTCTTCTTCCGGATTACTGATAAACCCAAGTTCAATTAGGATGGAAGGCATAAAAGCGCCTCGTAAAACATAAAAATTTGCCTGTTTAACACCTCTATCTAAATTTTGGGTGCCGGCTATCAAATTTTGCTGCACGCTGATAGCCATATTATTACTGTTTTCCAGATGTTCTGTCTGACTCAGATCGCTGAGAATGAAATCCAGATCGTCATATTTCTTTTTTGCTTCAGTTCCACCTTCAAATCGTTCTACAACGCCATTTTCAAGTGCTTCTACAGCTCTGGCGTCGGAGGTCTGAGCCGTAGATAAATAATAGGTCTCAATTCCTCTTGAACTGGTTGCCCTACTGGAATTGGAATGTATGCTGACAAAGAGGTCTGCCTTTTTTTCATTGGCAAAGCGAGTTCTATCCTGCAAAGAGACGAAGCGATCGTTATCTCGCGTTAGCAAAACATTCATCCCAAGTTCTTTTTCCAGGATGCTTTTCAGTTTCAAAGCCACGGCCAGATTAACATCTTTTTCATTGGAGTTCAATTTTCTTCCTATTGCGCCGGGATCCTTACCTCCGTGTCCTGGGTCAAGAACAATGGTTTTTACGCTATTATCGATTGGTTTGGCAATTTGGAGTGCATAACCTTTGCGTTTAACCTGGTTCGGGAACTGCATTCGTAAATGTTCGGTTACAAAAATGGAAGGCAGATATAAACAATCTCCTTTGCGGATAAAAGGATAGTTCATATTATAAGAGACAGCTTTCAGAGTGTAATAGGACGAATTTTCCAGAAAGATAAACTGTTCATCGTAGATGTTCAAATAGATGCGATTGTCCGCTCTATCCTGTTTACAGATAGCTTTGAAGATATTACAGAAATCATCCAAATTCACATAAGCGATTTTGGAAATATTTGTTTCCCGCAAGCTTTGGGGTTGAGATTCACCTGTTTTTTGGATGCTGATATTGCCGAAGAGCAATGCCAAACAAGTGAAGAACATTAAAGTAGTAAGTATCTTATTTTTCATAGTGTTTGCTTCTTTTGGGGGTTAAATTCGGAACAAGGATTTAGTTCTTCCGGGGCATTACTAAAATCGGGAGTCCAGACATCCGAATGGGATATTTCCTGCGTGTAAATGTTCGTAAAACCAAGCTCTAAAGCAGTGTCAACTACATCCTGATATTCCTTTTCCGTTATGCCTCTGCTTAATTCTTTATAATTCATTGCTTTGCCGGCTGGATAATACTGACCCATAAGAGAGAGGGTGATATTCAAATTTAGTTCATCTGCCAAAAGGCGTAAATTTTCTTTGCACCCGGATAAACCATCTGGTAAAATCAATAATCTGATTATCATTCCTTGTTGGGCGATTCCCTGCTGGTCAATTTCTAAAAGCCCTGTTTGGGCAAACATTTCTTTGATGGCGGCAAGGGCAAAGGAAGGATAATCTAAAGCGGAGGAATATTTGCCGGCATATATTTTGTGTGCATACTTAAAATCGGGCAGATATATATCTATCAAGCCCTTAAGCGTTTGCAGCGTTTCCACTTTTTCATAAGCGGAAGAATTCCAAACCACCGGAATGGTTAAACCTTCTTTTTTGGCGGTAATGAGCGACTCTCTAATTTGTGGTGTATAGTGAGTAGGAGTAACCAGATTGATATTATGGGCTCCTTCTTTTTGTAAGTTCAGCATCAGTTCAATTAATTTATCCTCGGTGATGTATTTTCCTTTGCCACCTGTAGAGATCTCATAATTTTGACAAAAAACACAGCGCAAGTTGCATCCTGAAAAGAAAATAGTGCCACTACCTCTATTTCCGGTCAAAGGTGGTTCTTCCCCAAAATGCTTAGTTACCAAATTAACTTTTAAGTTCTGGGTAACTCCACAAAAACCTGGTTGGATGGTTCTATCAATCCCACAGTTACGCGGGCAGATATTACAGGAAAGCATTTGCGGGTATTGCATTTAGGCCTTATTAAGCGTGAAGGCCTCTGGCAGAAGGTCTTTGATATTTAGCAACCGAACCGTTTTACGATTGGCATAAATGATGTTGATATCTGGTGCAAATTCATATATAACCTGCCGGCAAGCGCCACAGGGAGGAAAACTTTCTTCGCTATCGACAAAAACGGCTATCTCGGCAAAATTTTTGTGTCCTTCGCTAATCGCTTTAAAAATGGTATTGCGTTCAGCACATATAGTTAAGGAATATGAGGCATTTTCCACATTACAACCAGTGATGATATGTCCATCAATGGTTCTTACGGCACAACCGACTTTATAGTTGGAATAGGGAGAATAAGCATTGGTAGATGCCTTTTTTGCTTCCTCCAACAGTTCTTTTTCCTTCGGTGACAAGTTCAGCATATTTATACCTCTAAGCTAAAAGAGCCAAAATTATTCCGCCGGCAATGACAGAGCCAATTTGCCCTCCCACATTTACACTTACGGCCGGCATCAGTAAAAAGTTAAAGGGGTCTTCCTTCAAGCCCATTTGATGTATTACTCTGGCACTCATTGGAAAGGCAGAAATTCCGCAAGCTCCAATCATTGGGTTTATCTTTTCCTTTCTGAACATATTGAGCAGTTTGGCAAAAAGCACTCCCCCCGCTGTGTCAAAAATAAAAGCAACCAATCCCAATGCCAAAATCAACATAGTTTGGGGAACCAGGAAAAGTTCTCCCTGCATTTTGGATGCAATAGTTATCCCCAAAAGGATGGTAACCAAATTACCCAGTTCATTTTGAGCCGTTTTGCTAAGCCCTTCCAATACACCGGACTCCCGAATTAAATTTCCGAACATTAAAAAACCGATTAACGCCAAAGAGGCAGGGACAAAAATGCCAGCTATAATCGTTATCGCAATGGGAAATATAATTTTCACCGTTTTAGGAACATCTCCGCTGTGATAATCCATTCTTATGCGACGCTCTTTTTTTGTCGTAAGCAAGCGAATGACCGGCGGTTGAATAATCGGCACCAATGCCATATAAGAATAAGCGGCAACTGAAATTGCTCCTAACAAATTGGGGGCAAAACGATTGGCAACATAAATGGAAGTTGGCCCATCGGCGGCTCCAATAATGCCAATACTGGCTGCTTCCTTAATGTCAAAACCCAAAGAGGCAGCTAAAACAATGGTTACAAAAATGCCTAATTGAGCGGCGGCTCCAAATAAGAGCATAAAAGGATTTTTCAGCAAGGGGCTAAAATCGATCATTGCTCCGATAGCTACAAAAATTAGGAGCGGAAACAATTCCGTATCAATTCCTGCCTTGAATAAAATCCCTAAGGGAGAATGTTCGCCTATGGCAGCCGAAAGTGGAATATTAGCTAAAATTGTGCCAAAACCGATTGGCAACAACAATGTTGGTTCATAATTGTGTTTTATCGCCAACCAAATCAACACCAAACCGATCAAAATCATTATTATTTGTTTCAGTTGAAAGCTAAGTATTCCGGAAAGCAGTGTCTCCATCCATACAACTCCTGTTTCTTATCGCTTTTGCCACTATTGTGAAAAGGGTTTGTTTGTCAAGCAAATGTAGCTGAAACAATAAGAAGATAATGTGAAACCTGATTTGAATATTCGAAAAAGGTTTACTGGCTGATAATGCTTAGAGTGTTGATAGAGTTGCCATTACCTCAAAGTTAGGAAAATATCCGTTAACATTCTTACGGTTTGTTTGGCAGCGCATATTCATAACGGAGCTACAAACGCTATGGACAGCATAAAGACAAAAGTCAGGAAACATATATGCCCAAACGGTTTTGACTAAGGTAACAGATATTTAAGCATAATGGCTCCTGACTTTTCTTTTGCAGAAGGTTCTTGTTTTCCCTTCTACACCATTTTATAACATTATTCTATCTCATAGGATGTTCATTTTAGGATTCAAACTTTTCCATAAAGTTCACTATTTCATTAGAATCATTTTTTTGGTGGAGCTATATTTTCCTGATTTCATGCGGTAAAAATATAATCCGCTGGAAACGCCATTGCCCTTATCATCTTGTCCATTCCACACAAATTTATGGTTTCCTGATTCCAGATTTCCACTGAATAGGGTTTTTACTTTTTGTCCTTTCTGATTATAAACTTCCAGTTCAGTAAAATCCGGAGTGGATAAAGTAAAGCTAATTGTCGTTTCCGGATTGAACGGATTGGGGTAAGCACCGTAGAGCGTTGTTTCTAAAGCAGGTAGCAATGGGTCTGTAATAGGGGTTTGTTGATAGGCATTATTGGTTCTTCCAAAACCACCCAGATAAGTTGGCCAGAGCATTGCCTGAGCTCCTCTTTTAACATCAATGATGGCCAGTCCGGAATCAGTTGGGAAAGCAATATCCAAATCGTTATCACCATCTATATCGGCAAGGGAGGCAGATATTTTTATATTTCCGCCAATCGTGATGGGGAAATTAGCAGATTCAGTTCCATCTATGCGAACGGAATGGAAAAGACCCGTGGCATCTCCAAAAATAATGCCTGCATTGTTATCACCATCAAATCTTGCGATTACAGGCGTGCATTCCACAGCGTTTTCAATGCTAATTGGCGTTCCGGCAAGATCGGCTCCTAAACCGTTCATAATATAGATAGTTCCGTTATTGGCGATCAGCACGATTTCTTTTATATTGTCATTATTGACATCAGCTACCACGGGACTGGTTTTAATTTGCGTTCCGATATTTTTTTGGAAAAGGATACTGCCATCATTATTTAACGCGTAAAGATATCCGCCGTTGCTTGAAGCGATCAGAATTTCAGGGAGAGTGTCTGAATCCAGATTGGCTATGCAAATGGCGTTTTGAGAACCGCCTCCATTAAGGGTTATGGGAAAACCGGCCAAGACCTGTCCATTTTGAGAACTGATGGCATTAAGAGTTCCATTCAAGGCAATGGCTAAAATATCCATATAACCGTCATTATTAATATCTCCGATAGCCAGAGGAGCTAAATAAGCGCCACTAATGGTAACCGGGAAATTCGCAAAGTTAGTGCCGTCGCCATTAAACACATTCACAACACCGTTTTGAGTGATGCAAGCGGCTTTGGGTTCGGAAGCAGGATTGGGACGGAAAATAACCGGACCATTTCGTAAAGTTCCTCCGGCAGGAACTGTCCATTTAATTTGGCCTAAATCATTAAAACAGATAACCTGATTATTTTGCAAACAGGCGACAAACTCACGGTTGGCATCACTATTGATATTTCCCATAGCCATAGAACCAAGAATATTGGAAGAGGTCTGAACGGGAAAACCGGGGTAACTGGTTGAGCCATTGATAAGTAATGATTCAATACTACCATTTGCTCCCCCGAAAATAACTTCTTTATTGCCATCCTCATCCAGGTCTATTAAGAAGGGTGAAGAATTTGTGGCTGCACCAGAATTGAAGGGCCAACCTGCTTGATTTAAAGAAAGGGGTATATCCAAAGCAAGGGTTTTATTGTAAGGATATGTATAATTTGCATTTGCTTGCATATAAAATTGAAAAGGTATGGGTTCGGAAGGAAGTGATGCCACTGTTTGAAACTTAAAGGGTTGGTTAATATTCAATAAAGTTGTGCCGGCATACATCGTTCCAAAAGTGGCTACAGAATCAATGATGGTTACTCCGGGATAGTTGCAGCGCAATTTAACGGTTACATTTTCCGCCTGTAACCAGCCCAGGCCTGTAATCGGGTTCAAATAATTGGTAAGAGCTATCTTCAAATTGATTATTTCTCCCGGATTAGCAATTCCGTCATTATCTCCCGTTGCTGCTTCCAGTATATAATCTTCAATTTGCAGATTGGGTATTTTATCATACATAGTAGCTGTGTAAGCATTTACTCTTCCTGCGCCCAACATACCTGCAAAATCAGGATTTATACTATCAATATTATCAGCAGTCAGCATCAGCCGCTGCATTAACTGATTGGGAGTTAAATTGGGATTGAGAGATTTAACCAAAGCAGCTACACCAGCGGCAACAGGGCTCGCCATAGAAGTTCCATCGTAAGCTGCATATCCGTTTCCATTTATAATAGTGGATAGAATTCCTGAACCGGGGGCACAAATATCTATGGGTGCACCGTAATCCGAAAAGGATGATTTGAAATCACCCTGAGCAACGGAAGCCACACATAAGGCATTAGTACAATCGGCAGGATAATCTTGATAGGAATTATTGTGTTCCGTATTTTCATTACCAGCGGCAGAAACTACCAAAGCGCCCAAGGCAGTTACATAATTAACGATGGAATTAGGATAAGTTCCTGTTCCCACACTTCCCCAGCTGGCATTTATAACATCGGCTCCGATTTCACCGGCATATTTTACTTGATCGTAAGCATAAGATACACCCGTGGCAGCAGAAGTATTGGGAGCTCCTTTACAACAAAGAATGGAAACATTTGGGCAGGTTCCGATCACGCCAATTTCATTATTGCCAACGGCTCCTGCACAACCTGCAACATGGGTTCCATGATCGTTGGCAGAAAAATCTTGATAGGGATTATTATCGGAATTATAAAAATCCCAGCCCATCAGGTCATCAATTTTGCCTCCACCTTCTCCGGCGTCAACTCCATTGCCACCACTGATTGTTCCGGCATCCCAATTTATCGTCATTCCGGGTGATTCGGCAGGATTTATCCAGATATTGGCTCTCAAATCAGGATGATTCCATTTTACGCCTGAATCTGTAATTGCCACTAAAACATCATGACTACCCATTGTGTAATCCCAAGCATCAAAACTTTGGAGTAACGAATGCGCATATTGCAAATTTAACATAGGATCGTTAGGAACGAATCTGGGACGGTTAATCCCTTCAAATTCGGCATATACAAGATTGGGGTCTTTAGCTAACAGCTCCAATGCTTTATCCATATTTGCATCGCTATCCAGAAAGAGGCGATAGTGATTTTGTAGATAAATTCCTTTATCGTTCCATTCGGGAGCTTTCACATAAGGGTGCATTTGTTTCATATCTATTATTCTTAGCTCTTCGGCTAATTGGTCAAAGGATTTCATTCCTGTGTGAACCACATTGTTCTCCATCGTAAATGGAACAACTCCATCAATATTGGGAACGGCAGTTTTCGTAAAACAGGCAATTATAGTTTTAGAGTAGAATAAATCGGGATCAAAATTGATTGCCATCAGCAGGCAACTCATTATTAATAAGGTTGTAAGGATACACAGCTTTTTCATTGATACCTCAAAGGTCTTTTTTTTCTCACATTATAATTATGGTAATTTCGTCAAACTCTTTTTTCTTCACGCAGGGCGCTAATATAAGATAAGCTCTTCTTTTTTAATATATTGGCTAAAATACAGTTTTTTTACGAGGCCATTTTCGGGCAGCTTAAAATCGGGATCTGCTTTTATTATTTCAAAGGCATCTTTTCTTGCTTGTTGCAGGATTTGCTGATCGCGCATAATATTGGCAAAATGAAATTGGGGCATACCGGATTGTTCAAAACCAAAAAGATCGCCCGGTCCGCGTAGTTCCAAATCCTTTTCAGCAATTATAAAACCGTCCGTGGTTTTAGTCATTGTGGCGAGGCGTTGCCAGGCAATTTTATTCACCGGTTCGTGATATATCAAATAACAATATGCTTTTGCATTTCCTCTGCCAACTCTACCTCGCAATTGATGTAATTGAGCCAAACCAAATCGCTCGGCGTGTTCTACGATCATCACACTGGCATTGGGAATATCCACTCCCACTTCAATCACGGTTGTGGAAACCAAAATTTTTATTTCGCCTGCCTTAAAACGCAGCATAATAGAGTCCTTTACTTTGGCTGGCATTCTTCCATGTAAAAGGCAAGCAGGATATTCAGGGAAGACCTTCGTAGAAATATATTCATAAAGTTGCGTGGCATCCACGAGGGAGATTTTTTCGGATTCTTCTATCAAAGGACACACAATATACACTTGTCTGCCGGCTTCAAGCTCTTTGCGGATTTCACTATAAACGGTTTCTATCTTATTGGCAGGGCGGATAATAGTTGTCACCGGTTTCCGGGTAGGGGGTAGTTCATCTAAAATGCTCACTTCCAAATCGCCATAAACGGTCATTGCCAAACTGCGCGGAATGGGAGTTGCCGAAAGATATAATAAATCAGGGTGCAAAGCCATTCGCGCTAATTGGGCACGTTGTTCCACTCCAAAACGATGTTGTTCGTCAACACAAGCAAAACCCAACCGTTTGAATTTAATGTCTTTTTGTAAAAGGGCATGCGTTCCAATCACAATTTGAGCTTTACCACTGGCTATTGCCTCTTTGATTTCGTCCTTACCTTTATAAACACCCCCTTTAAGCAAATGAACCTGAAGGTCAAAACCTTTTAGCAGAGAGGATATTGTTTCATAATGTTGTTCCGCCAAAATTTCCGTTGGCGCCATCATTACCGCTTGATAATCATTTTCCACAGCCAAAAGCATTGCAAATAAAGTCACCACTGTTTTTCCACTGCCTACATCACCTTGCAATAAACGACTCATCTGTTTTTCAGACCACATATCGGCAAAAATTTCCCATAAGACCTTTTTCTGCGCGCGAGTTAAAGTAAAGGGCAATTTTTTATAAAGAGCGGTTGTCAGTTGTTTTTTATTGATAAATGAAATACCCTGCGTTTTTGTGGTATGATATATTTTATGCCGCGCCCATAACAGTTGAGAATAAAAAAAATCCTCGTAGGCAAAACGCCTGCGGACTATTTCCATTTCTTTCGGATGTTGACCAAAGTGCATTTTTTGCAAGGCAATTTTGCGCGGCAGAAAATTATGTTTTGCCAAAATGTAGTCCGGCAGCTTTTCTTCTATCAGATCCGCATAAAGACCAAAAGCACCGTAAATCAACCGCCGCATCAATTTTTGGTTAATCCCTTCCGTTAAAGGATAAACCGGTAAGACCTCCTGATTTTTCCAGAAAGCGTCTTTTGCTTCTTCTTCATCATCAATCAGTTCAAATTCGGGATGAATCATTTGTAATTGACCGTTAAATTCTGAAATTGTTCCATTCAACCACACTGATCTACCCGGAATGAACATTTTTTCATAAATGGTTGGATATGCAAACCAGGAGCAAATTAACCTTACTTTTCCATCACTAACGCCCACATTAAGGATATTTTTGCCTTTTGCCGATTTGTGCACATCAACCCAGGATATCATTGCCGTGAAAGCAATTAAATCACCCGGTTTAATTTCTGTTAAAGCCACATTCACTTTGCGGTTGATATATGCCTTGGGAAAATACTCCATCAAATCCAAAATGCTCTTTATGCCAAGTTTGCCTAAAAGGCGAGCACGATTTTCTCCCACTCCTTTCAGGTATTTAACCTCGCTGTGGAGATCAGTGTTTTTTTTCTTTTCTTCCATATAAAAACCCAGAAATGAAAACCGACCAAAGTTGTCAATCCAGTAACACCAAAAAAAAGACACGCCTTAAATATTTATGCCATTAGCGGCTACATAAGCCAAAGTTACCTTTTGGGATTATACCTTACTTAGCATCAGCGCTGAAAAACCTATTGACATTTTTCCCTCTCATTGCAGTAAGGAATTTTTCTACCAAGGGAGCTAAAAAATATGATGGAAAACCCTAAATCCATATTCACAATAGATGTAGAGGACTATTATAATGTTACCGAAGAAAGAGGTGAGCCACCTGTTTCGGAATGGGATTCTCTACCGAGCATAGTAGAAAGCGGTTTTTTAAAATTGCTGGATATGCTTGATACATACCAAGTTAAGGCAACCTGCTTCTTTCTGGGATATGTAGCTAAAAAATATCCCCATTTAGTAAAAGAAGCCCAAAAAAGAGGGCACGAAATTGCTTCGCACAGTATGTATCATCGCCTGATCTATAAAATGAGCAGGGAGGATTTTATTGCCGATTTGCTTTCCTCCAAGAAAATATTGGAAGATATTTGTTCCGAAGAAGTTACTGCTTTCAGAAGCCCCAGTTTTTCCGTCACCGAAGCTATACCTTGGTTTTTTGATGCACTTGCGGAAGCGGGTTTTTCTGCCGATTCATCTGTTTTTCCCGTTAAAAGAGATTACGGAGGGTATAAAACCACGCAGAAAAAACCCTTCTGGATAAAAACCGCCAAGGGTGATATCTGTGAATTTCCGATTTCTGTGGCGCCTTTATGTGGGAAGGAATTTTGTTTCTTCGGTGGAGGATATTTGCGTTTATTCCCCAAACGGATTATACTATCTATGCATAAAAAACTTGCCCAACAGGGAATACCGACTCTATATTACATTCACCCACGGGAAATTGAGCCACAACATCCACGCTTGAAAATGAATAGGCGTGCCTATTTTAAAAGTTATGTAAACTTAAATACGGTGCAACCCAAGCTAAAGGCAATTCTTTCCAGCGGCAAATTTGTTACCTGTAAAGAATATATAAAAACAATGAAGGATAATTAGATGCAAAATAAAGCAAAAACAGCATCCTTTTTTGATGGCTATGCTGGCGATTTCAATGCCATTTACGGAACGGGGACAGGACCTTTTCAACGCCTTATCAATAAATGGTTTCGGCAAACAATGCGGATTCGCTTTCAGAAGACCATAGAGGAATGTAAACCTTTAAAAGATAAGACAATTCTGGATATCGGTTGTGGTTCCGGAATTTATGATTTAACTTTGGCAAAATATTCACCCGCACTAATTTACGGCATAGATTTTGCCCCAGGGATGATCGAACTGGCAAAAAAGGAAGCCCAAAAAACGGGAATGGATAATATCTGCCAATTTGCCCTTGCCGATTTTAATACTCTACCGGAAGATAAAAAGTATAACTACCTTATTCTAATGGGTTTTATGGACTATATGGAAAATCCCCAACAGGTTATAGCTAAAACAATGCGTTTGGCAACCGAGAAAGTTCTCTTCAGTTTTCCCTCCAGTAAGGGCTTTTTGGCTTGGCAACGCCAAATTCGCTATAAATTTAAATGCCCGCTTTACCTTTATAGTGAAAAACAACTGCAAGAACTTTTTGCCAATATTGCTCCCTGGCAATGCCGCATAGAAAATATCGGCAGGGATTTTTTCGTTACGCTGTATAAATAGCAATAGCTGAACCTATCTCCCCAAAAGTGTAGCCGGAGGACGCTGATCCTCCGCATTTTGTGTAGTCGGAGGACGCCGATCCTCCGCATTTTGTGTAGCTGGAGGACGCCGGTCCTCCGCAAGAAAATTATTTTCCCCCACCTTTTGCTCCCCCCCAAAATCTTTACCCCATTTACAAGCCATCTTCACTTCCCGCTTGCCAAATCCTTTCATAACACTGTAACAATGCCGTAACACTTCTCTAACGAAATAAGAGAAGTGTTACGGAAGTGTTACTGAGTCATAAGACATCCCACTAAGTATGATGAGGCGAAAAAAGGATGGTAATTATTTTTATTGACAAATCCGCATTCATAAATATTTATAATTTAGGAGAAGAAAAATTACGGAAAGTGAATTAGATAACCCAAAAGATATTGCTCCTGTATATGGCACTCATCTGACAAGAAGCAGCGGGCAGATTAAGATAAAAGCAATTGCTTAGCTGCCCGGTAAATGGACTTTATAGGAGAAACAATGAAAAAGACCTGCTTTCTATTGGCTTTTTTAATTGCAATCAGTTTTCTGTCCGCTCAGTTTGCAGATCCGAAACCAGATATTATAAATATGATATCTATGGTGAATGCTGATACTTTGAAAGCGTATGTTCAACACCTGCAGAATTATCAAAAGCGTTATGCTTTGGCTGATAATCATTTAGAGGTGGCAAATTGGATTAAGGGAAAATTTGAAAGTTATGGCTTTACCAATACTTGGATGCAGGAATATCCACATAATAATACTACTCAATATAATGTAATTGCCACTATTCCAGGATACTTATATCCTGATATTTATATCATTGTAGGAGGGCATTATGATTCAATTTCCTTTAATTCTGATTTTTTTACTTTTGCTCCCGGTGCAGATGATAATGCCAGTGGTACAGCTGGGGTATTGGAAATTGCCAGAGTGATGATGGCTACAGGATATCAACCAAAATGTTCAATTCGTTTTATTGCCTTTAGTGCAGAAGAAGGTTCCGCCTGGGGATCGGAAACATATTGCGATTATGCTATCGCTGAAAACCAAAATATCAGAGTGATGATAAACCTGGATATGGTAGCTAATAATTTGGAGGTTAGTCAAGAGTTTCGGGTTATGCCATATTTAGGTTGTGAGGAATATAGTTATGAAACGATGAGAATAGCAGAATTATATAGTTCCTATCAACCGGTTTTGGGAGTTACAGGTATGGGCTCTGATAGCTCTATTTTTTCAAGAAACGGATTTAATGCCGTATTTTTCTTTGAACGATATATCAGTTCCTATTATCATAGCAACGAGGATTTAATTGATTATCTGGATTTTCAGTATGAAGCTGAAATAGTTAAAGCAGCCACTGCAACCGTTGCTGTTTTTGCCAATCAGCCAATATTGGTGGAAAATTTAAAGGTCTATGATCCTGGAACAGGAAACTCCTTATTGGCTGAATGGGATATTTCCTCCGATCCGGAAGTTACTAAATACGCGGTATATTACGGAACAGAAATTGATTCTCTAACTTTCTGGCAATATGTGAATGCTAACCAGTGTTCTATTAGTGGGCTTGAAGAAGGACTATATTATAACATAGCTGTTTGTGCGGTAAATGATTCTGGCTTTGTAAGTATGCGAAAATTTGCAAGTGGAATTCCTTTTTCGGTTCCAACCACACCCAATTTAATTGCTGATTTTCCGGATACAACCTCTATAACTATCAAATGGCTGCCTAATCCGGAACTGGATATTGTCAGTTATAGTATCTATCGCTCTCTCGGCTTAAACGGAACAAAAACACTGATTGCAACTGTTTCTTTCTCTGATA
This sequence comes from Candidatus Cloacimonas sp., assembly GCA_039680785.1. Taxonomy (NCBI): domain Bacteria; kingdom Pseudomonadati; phylum Candidatus Cloacimonadota; class Cloacimonadia (SeqCode); order Cloacimonadales (SeqCode); family Cloacimonadaceae (SeqCode); genus Cloacimonas (SeqCode); species Cloacimonas sp. (SeqCode). The sequence goes on along the minus strand of JBDKSF010000009.1, from coordinate 13,809 downwards.
CTGCTTATATTGATGCGAATGTGGAAAGTAATGAGGAATATTATTACTATAGCATTACTGCCAATGATTTAGAGGGAAATCAAAGTCAATTTTCCGCTCCTTTGGCAAGTAGGATAATTTCAATGGACAGAGGTATTTATGTGATAGACGAAAGCAAAAATTTTAGCGGAACATCTCCTTTTCAACCGACTGATGAAGCAGTTGATGATTTTTACAATGATCTATTGGAGAACTTTGAAAATGTCTCCCATTTGGATTTGGAAGAACAAACCAGTATCTTGAAAATGGCAGATATTGGTATTTATTCTTCTATTTTGTAGCATGGCAATGATATGAGTGATAACACATATCCCTACGAGATTCGTGATGCTTTAGAACAATATATCCGGTTGGGAGGTAATTTATTTATTACTGTCTATTATCCGGGTAAGGCATTTGAAATGAATGCTGGCTATCCAGCATTATTTTCTGCAGATAGTTTTATTTATGAAGTTTTGGGAATCGGGGGTGTAAATTATAGTGGACAAGCACGCTTTAAATATGCAATTCCCAATGATGAAAATTATCCGGCTCTCCAAGTTGATAGTTTAAAAACATTGTCCACTTGGAATGGTCATATCTTTGGTGTGGAAGGATTGGAACCGGTGAATCCTGAGGAAAGTATTTATCAGTATGGCTCCGATTATGGTTCTGATAGCAATCAGGGTTCCTTAAATGGGAAAAGTGTAGGTATTCATCACAACTATGCAGAAGGTCAAACAGTATGTTTAAGTTTTCCACTTTACAATATGCAAGCTGAGTCGGCTACAAATTTAATTAAATATGTGTTTGCTAACCTTTTCCAGGAAACAACCAAACCCGATATTCCCCCTCCTAATATAGGACTAAAGGTACTTCCCAATTATCCTAATCCCTTCGTGAATGAAACGACATTAACTGTAGAAAATGCTGATCCGAGCAAATTGATGGATGTTAAAATCTACAATCTGAAAGGACAAATCGTGCAAAGCGTATTTAATGGCTATCCTCATAAAGACCTGCAATTTATCTGGAACGGAAAAGATAATGCAGGAAAAATCACTGGCTCCGGAGTTTATTTTGTTAAAGTAACCTCAGGCAAGGAAAAAGTAATTACCAAAATAATCAAGATACATTGATTCTTCCTTCCCTAAATTGAGTAAGTTAATTGATATCTTATGACTTATTTATAGTAAGTTAATTGATATCTTATGACCTGTTTATATTCGCCTCTCTCTGGAAAATCTTAAAAATCCTTGTTTCTAAAAGCAATCCTGAGTGCTCCCATCTTGTTTGGTATTATCGGTTTTACGGTGTTTTTGGTGTAAAAATTTTCTCCTCACTGCTAAAACAATTTTAGTTCAACTTTCGCATATTTTTAGCTAACACATTGCTAAATAAAGTGAATTATTTTTCTTTGGACACTATAATCTATATTCTTGAGGGATTGCGTTTTTTACCCATAATACCTATCTGTCGCTTATATGCATTTCTTAACGCTTTCAATAATTTATCGGGAGATGATAAATACTTGTTATATTGTTTTATATTTCTTTCGTTAATATGAAGTTGTCCTTCATTGTGATTTCCTCTATGTTGCCCAGTAGAATAGTTTTTATCACTAAAGACCTCTTTAGAAGATAGAACCCAATACCTAATCAGATCACGCCAAACTGCAATCCAGACAAATACATCACAGCAATAGGGTTTTATCTGTTGAAAATTCATATCAAAACGCTTACGCGAATTTGAGGATAATGCCTTTATGTATAGAGGTTCATCACTATTAAAATCTACTGCCCGAGATGCTTTCACTTCAATCTTAACTATATCGTCTAAAAGAAAATCATATTCTCCTGAATAATTAGGGTCCTTTTTTTTAGAAGGTTTTTCTAATTGCGGAACTAACTCCTTAAGATGGCTTTGACCCCATGTCTCACCAAATCCTCTTGGAGCACTGATTTCATATAGGTATAAAAACATATTTCTTCCTATATAGTCATCTCTTAAAGCATAGTAATCTTCAGTAGTAAGTTTATCTAATCCTAAAAGAGTGGAAATTATAAATTCATATTGATTAAAGGGATACGCAGATATCAAATTAGCTAACCTACCAACCAGCTCATTATGTTCTTTATCGCTAAGAAATGATATTTGTTCCTTCAAAAATTGTTCAAGTTGTTCCATTATTTTCTCCTGTAATTATGTATTTTTTGCTGCTGTTCTTCCGTAATTTCAAGATAACGGAAAAGATAACTATCCATACTTTCCAAAGAACTATTTCCCGCGAATATTGCTCTTGTTATATCGTGAATCTCAGCGTTAGTTTTCAGAAAATCTAGAGGGATTGGTAATTTTTCCAGGTCTGACCTTAACACTTTATGAGTGTTACAAAGGAAAGAAAACAAAAAATTATATATTTGGGTGTTGAATATTACTGCAATGGTCTGCATTAAAATACCAGAAAACTTAGGAATACAAATATTTGCACTGTTTAATGTAAGCACTTGTCTATTATCATAAGCGAAGATTAGTTGATTAGATATAAACCTGTAGACAAGCTTTTCCTTGGCACGATATTTCCATTCAGGAGCAACTTGCTGAAATATTTCTGGTTGGAATAGGATATATTCATTTGCTTTATCCAAAAAGAGAGGAAATACATCTTTGCCACGATAAATTTCTTCATATCCGGCTTTGCATTCTTTGCTAATATATTTATCATTATTACCGGTAACAATTCCTAATGCCCAATCTGCGTTGTTTTTAAGAGTTAAGTGATTTTTAGCATACACTTTGTTAATAATATCTGAAACATCTTCTTGATATTGGAGATTAAATATATAATCTGAATTAGCGAAATAAACCGATTGATTTTGGCTAAAAATATTATTGTCTCTTTGAATTTGAACCAAATGCTCAGGAAAAGGAGTTTCTTTCTTCAGGTCAAGACGATATACTTTGGTAAAGACACCAGTAAATACTTTTCCTAAGTCAGTAATTTGAATAATATTAAAATGTTCTAAGATGTATTTTCTTATATCTTTATGTATATGAATGTTAAGTATGGATTCAGGCAGCACAAAGGAAACAATACCTTTGTGCTTAGCAAAAAGGTGCGACATAACAAGAAAGTAAGAGAATGATTCACCTGAAGATATCTGAGGGAATTTATTCTTATATCTGTATCTATCTATAACAGAACCCCAAGGAGGATTAGTAGCTACAATATCAAAAGTATCATATAAGAAACTATGTTCATCAAAGAATGAATTCGGGTCAATATCTTGAAGAGTATTGAGATGATATATATGCGGAGTGAAATCTGCGTTATTATACCAGAGTAAAAGATTGATAGCTGCTATTCTAACGCAAATTTTATCAATGTCTATGCCAAATAAATTTTCGTAAGAGCACTTACTTTGCTTGGCAAACCTCAGTAGAAATTGACCTGAGCCACAACAAGGATCAAGAATTTTATCATTTTCTTTGTAATATCGGGAAATTATATCATCAATAATGAAGGCAGGGGTAAAATAAGACCCTTTTGATGATTTATTACCTTCTTTCATAATAACCTGATATAATGCCCCAAGTAAGTCAACTTTACAGCTGTCTATATTAAAACAAACACCTTCAAGCAATTGTTTAGTGATAATTTCATTATAGTTTTCAGATAATTCCTTTTCCCATTCTAACATAATAAGTTCAACATTCTTTCTTCTAAAACAAAACTTAGTTGTATGTGGTTTACTACATTTTATAATAGTAACTTCCTGCTGATGCAAAAGAATCAGCAGAGTAGAATAAAACATTGCATCACTAATAGATAGTTCCGCTTTTTGGCAAATAGCATTGATTTTAATTAAAATATCGCCAAGCTGAGTGGAAATATATTCATTTGGGACAAAAGAATTAGAACTGCTAAGCTTATTTGCTCTTGATCTTAATTTACTAATGTCACCATTCAATATTTGATTTCTTATTCTGATAACTTCATTTTTGGCAATTATATTCTTTCTCATATTAAACGGTGTAATAAGTTCCAGTTTAATCCAATTACGGATTGTAGCTTCTGATACATTTAACTCTGAGGCAGCTTGTTTCAGAGATAATAAGGTTTCCTGACTCATAATGTAGCTAACGCTCCACACAATAAATTTAGGACTATTCATTATTACTCTCTATTTAGTGTCAACTTCTTTTTTTTCTTTGTATTTTTTTACTTCTGCCTTATTTTGCTATCCATAGAATACATCACAATTGTGTAAATACAGAGGATAAATGCTGACAACCGAGTTATCAAGTTTCCACTAAATTCTATGACAGCTTGATAGTTTGTTTGTTGTGGTTGACGAGGAAATCAACCCTCCTGTATTTTTGCGGCGTAGTTATTCTTGTTTCTAATACCAAATCTGTTGAAACTATGGAAAAGGAAGAACGAAATCCTCGTCGTTCCTCTGACAACTAAATTATGCAGTTTCCACTAAATTCTATGACAGCTTGAAAGTTTGTTTGTTGTGGTTGACGAGGAAATCAACCCTCCTTTATTTTGCGCCGGGTTAAAAACCCGTCGTTAATACCTGTCGTCCCGCTGGGACTTAATATTTATCCTACTTTGCAACGGGTTAAAACCCGTCGTTAGTACCTGTCGTCCCGCTGGGACTTATTATTTATCCTATTTTGCAACGGGTTAAAACCTGTCGTTAGTATGTATCATTCCTGATGAAACTAAAATTAGAAATCCTGTAAATCCTGTTCATCCTGTTCATCCCAGGCCTATAATCTTTTTTATCTGTGTGCTCCCCTTTTTTTCGGTATTTTCGGTTTTTTCGGTGTTTTCGGTGTAAAATCAATCCACCTCACTCAAAACAGCTTTTCCTTGACGCCAAATCCTCTTTTCAGAATTGGTTTAAAATAGATAAATTATATTTAGCAAAAGCAGCAACAACGACATTAAAGCGAGGTAACTATCAAAATGGAAATAAGTAAAGCTTATGAACCACAGGATTTGGAGAAGAAATGGTATAAATTTTGGGAAGAAAACGGCTATTTCAAGCCCCGAGAAAACTCAGCTCAAAAACCGTTCACCGTTCTGATGCCCCCTCCTAATGTAACGGGAATTTTGCATATTGGACATGTTCTCAATAATACTTTGCAAGATGTTGCTGTTCGTTATCATCGAATGAAGGGTGAACCAACTCTTTGGTTACCGGGCGTAGATCATGCTGGAATTGCCACTCAAAATATGGTGGAAAAAGATCTTGCCAAACAGGGTATCACGCGTCAGGAATTGGGTAGAGAAAAACTGGTGGAAAAAATCTGGCAGTGGAAAAATGAAAAAGGCAATATAATCATAGATCAGTTAAAGCTTTTAGGCGCAAGTTGCGATTGGGAGCGTTTGCGTTTTACGATGGATGATATGCTTTCGCGAGCTGTGAAAGAGGTCTTTGTAACTTTATATGAAGAGGGCTTGATCTATAAAGGGAAATATATTATCAACTGGTGTCCGCGTTGCGTTACCGCTTTGGCGAATGACGAAGTGGAGCATACGGATGAAAATGGTCACCTTTGGTATATTCATTATCCTTTTGCTGATGGAAATGGTTATGTAACGGTGGCTACAACTCGTCCGGAAACAATGTTGGGAGATGTTGCTGTTGCCGTAAATCCAAAAGATGAACGCTATATATCCTTACTTGGAAAAGAACTGTTGTTGCCCTTAACGGATAGAAAGATACCTATTATTGCGGATGAATATGTTGATCGTGATTTTGGAACTGGTTGCGTGAAAGTGACTCCCGCCCACGATCCCAACGATTTTGAAATTGGCATCCGGCACAATTTACCGCAGATTTTGGTGATGGATGAAACCGGAATTATGAATGCAAATGCAGGAAAGGATTTTGAAGGTTTAGAACGCTATGCCTGCCGGGAAAAAGTTTTACAAATGCTATCCGAACAGAATCTTTTGGAAAAAACGGAAACACATCCTTATTCCGTAGGTCGTTGTTATCGTTGTAATACAATAGTGGAGCCATATCTTTCCGATCAGTGGTTTGTAAAAATGGCTCCCTTAGCCAAAAAAGCCATAGAAGTTGTGGAAAAGGGAGAAGTTAAGTTTCAACCAGAACGCTGGACAAAGGTCTATATGCACTGGATGAACAATATTCGGGACTGGTGTATCTCACGGCAAATTTGGTGGGGACATCGCATTCCTGTATATTATTGTGATAATTGTAACAATATGATTGTGGCAAAAGCAATGCCGGAAAAGTGTCCTCAATGTGGCGGAACGAAATTCACTCAGGATTCCGATGTGCTGGATACTTGGTTTTCCAGTTGGTTATGGCCATTTTCTACAATGGGTTGGCCTGACGAAACAGCAGATCTTAAATACTATCTTCCTACCAATGTGTTAATTACGGCTCCGGAAATTATCTACCTGTGGGTTGCCAGAATGATTATGAGCACTCTCCATTTTAGGGATAAAATTCCCTTTGACACTGTTTTGCTTCATGGAACCGTGAGAGATGACATCGGACGCAAAATGAGCAAGTCCTTGGGTAATTCTCCTGATCCGATTGATTTAATTAAAACCGTGGGTGCCGATGCTTTAAGGTTCAGTATGATTTTTGGCACTCCGAAAGGTGCGGATGTTATTTTCAGCGAAAGCATTTTGGAAACAGGACGCAACTTTGCCAATAAAATGTGGAATGCCTATAGATTCATTATGCTGAATGCGGAAAATATTGAAGGATTGCCCTCAGAAAATGAATTGCAGCTGGAACTTGCCGATAGATGGATAATTTCTCGTCTGCAGGAAGTAATAAACGAAGTGCGCGAACACTATGAAAATTTAAGGTTTAACGATGCTGCCAACGCTATCTTCAAGTTTATGTGGGATGAATTTTGCAGCTGGTATATTGAGCTGAGTAAAGATCGTTTAAATCCTTCTGCCGAAAAGGAAAGCAGCTTAACGGCAAAATATATTCTGCTGAATGTAATGCAAAATGGAATGCGTTTGCTGCATCCAATTATGCCTTTTATTACGGAAGAGATCTGGCAGAACATTAAAAAAATCTTCCCGATGGAAGAAGATGCGCTAATTGTGGCCGCTTTTCCTGAGGCAGATGAAACCCTGATAGATAATGATATTGATAATAATATGAGCTTTGTGCAGGAAAGCATAACTGCCATTCGGAACTTGCGGAAACAAATTAACTTAGCTCCCGCTCAGGAAATTGATGTTGTTATTCGCTTTGCCGAAAGTTCGCAAACGGAACTCTTTGAAAATTATATGGCTTACTTCCGGCGTTTGGCAAAAGTGAAAACTCTCTCCGGCGGGGTGAATATTGCCAAACCCAAAGCTGCAATTGCTTCCGTAGTTAGGAATATAGAGATATTTTTGCCCTTAAGCGGATTGGTGGATATTGAAAGTGAAAAAAATCGCCTCAGCAAACAAATTGAAAAGTTGGCTAAAGAACTAAACGGTATTCAGGCAAAACTGACTAATCCCAATTTCCTGAATAATGCCAAAGAGGAAATTGTCGCCAAAGAAAAAGAGAAATTTACCGAAGTAAATACTAAGCTGGAACTGCTGAAAAATCTCCTGGAAGAACTTTTGTAGCCGGAGGATGCGGTTCCTCCACAAGAAAGTGGAAAAGTGGAAAGGTGGAAAAGTGAAACCCGGCGTGTAGCCGGAGGACGCCGTTCCTCCGCATGAAAAAAAAGCGAGCTCCGGCTACCCCAAAAGCGGAGCTACAGCGAGCTCCGGCTACCCAAACTTGCTATCTTCCCCTCGACTTCAAGACCTCTCGACTTTAAGACCCCTCGACTTTAAGCCCTCTCGACTTCAAGACCCCTCGACCTCTCGACCTCTCGACTTTAAGCCCTCTCGACTTCAAGACCCCTCGACTTCTCGACCCCTCGACTTCAAGACCTCTCGACTTTTTTCATTTCCCAGCCAATTCCTATTGCCAGAAGAACAACTGTTGCCAGGATACCTGTTAAACTTAAAATCAAGCTAAGGTTATAGGTCTTGGAGATAAACTTCATTTCCAAAGTATGTTTGCCCGCAGGGATTTTAACTCCCCTCAAAATATGATTTACAGGATAAATCTCGGTTTCTTTGCCATCTATAAAGGCCTTCCAGCCAGCAGGATAATAAATTTCGGAAACAACCAGAAATGAATTCTTATCAGTTGCCACATCATATTTCACATTGTGCATATCAAACAATGTCTCTTTTGCAAAACAGCTATCTGGTTTAGAAACGCCTTCTATTTTACTTTCCACAATAGCCAAAGAACGCGGATTAAAGTATGGGTCACGCATTTTTTGCAAACGCCTATTCTGATCCGAAATTACGGACAGCGAGTCAACAAACCAAGCCCGCGGGTAAGCGGTTAAATTTTGATAGATATTGGCACCGGTATAACTGCTAAAAACGGGCTTGATTTTATTTAAAAGTGAGGCATAGGGTAATGAATCAGGAAAGACAATATACCTGGTAGCCAACATATCCAAAATGGGTGTAGGTGTTTCAATTCCACCTTTTGCATAGACACCTTTTAAATAGCGAAGAAACTCGCCATCATTTTTTTCATCTCCCTGAATCAATTTCCAGATATCATCATAGCGTTTTAGTTTGGCAGCGCTGTAACCATCAATGGTTTGATGATAATAAGCCCATTCTCCGGCAGTTCTAACTCGCCCCATATTAAAAGGATAAATGCGATAGTTGTCTTTATCCTCAAGTAAAAATTGATCAAAATCCTGAGTCACGAAACGCGCTGCTCTCTCATCTGCCGGATAGAGGTCTTTTAAATGCTTGCCAGTGTATATATAGAGGTCAATGAAAGTAATCAGGGTGATCAGCAAGATCAAGGCAACTTTCTTTATTTTTTTTACGCTGGCAAGATAACATAACCCAATCGAAACGGTCAGCAATAGCAAACTCATTATCCCGCTTTTGTAAAGCATATTAAGACGCATTGTCTTAAGCGATGCTAATTGGCTAAGCGCATTTTGTTCTTTATAACGGGCAATTTCTTCCGCTTTAGTAAAAGGCAGACCGCTACAAATACTTTTACCCAAAATCAAGAACAGGATAAAAACCACGCCGCTAACCCAAAAAGCCGTAAATAATTTCTTCTGCCACTTGCTGTTATTTTCCAGGGAAGCAATTGTATCCAAACCCAAAGCAGCCAGAAGAACAGCAATAAATTGAACCATTATTAGCGTCATAGAAGGCACCCGGAATTTATTGAACATTGGAAGATATTTAAAAAAGAAATCAGAAAGCACAGGCGCAAAACTGCCAAAACTTAGCAGCATAAAGATAGCGGAAGCAATCCACAAAAAGAGGGAGAACTTTCTATGCTTGCCAAAAAGAGCCATCACTCCCAAAGCTAAAACAACTATGCCAAAGTAATTATAAATTTGCGTAAAAGGCATCGCACCCCAATAATATTCATTAATGCCCCCAAAGAAATTGGGAATTAGCAGTGCGATTATTTCCATAGGAGGAAAACTCCATGCCTGAGCATAACTTTTTTCCAGTCCGGCTGTTCCTCCCCGCATTGTGTAATGACTATATTCCCAAGTAGATAGATAAGGATTCATCACCGCCATAGCGGTTAAAACAAAAGCAATAATAATTAGCCCTGTCCAGTTCCCAAACTTTTTATATTGCTTTGCCTTAATTGCTTCAATTAAGCCGTAAATCCAAAACATTCCAATGAACAAATAAAGATAATAGGTTATCTGAGGATGATTTTCCCTTAATTGCGTAATCAGAAAAGTTGCCAGCAAGCCCAAATTGAGCATATTGGGCTTTTCTTTTAAACGCAAGAGAGCCCAAACAACCCAAGGAATATACATTAAAGCGCGAAATTTGGTATTATGGCCAATATCCAATAAACCCACCCAATGGCAGGAAAAAGTGAAAGCAATGGCGGCAAAAAAGGCAATCCAGGGATCCATTTTCAGCTGCCTTAAAAGCAAAAAGATACCCAGACCTCCAATAAACAGCAAGAAAATACGCCAGTTGATAATTTTATCGGTCAGCTTAGTTATGCTTTCCAAAAATGGATAACGATTGGGAAAGGAAATCATATAAGTTGGCATACCGGAAAACATATAAGGAGTCCAAAGAGCGTTGTCTTTATGAGTTGCATTGTAGTCAATAATAGCTTTAGCAGCACCTTGCCATTGATTTATGTCTGATGCCTGAGGTGCTTTTCCCTGATAGGCAACAGGGAAATAAATTAAACTTAACAAAAGAAAAAGAATAAACACTAAGATCCACGGAAGATGTTTACTGAAAGCGGATGGTTGTTTTACCTTGGTTGCAGTCGATGGTATATTCGGCTTTCTTTTATTCTGGATTATTTTCTGATTGACATTTTTTGCTGCCATAATATCCTCTACTTAGGTATTTTTTTCCATAATAATATAAACAGGTATATCGGTCAAGCAAATTTCCGCTCCCTATATATCTATGAGGATAAAGAATAATGATTTGGACTTTTACGAAAAGAATCTATGGCTATGAATGCGATATTTACGGCCATTTAAATAATGCCAACTATCTGCAATTATTGGAAGCGGCACGCAGTGAAGCATTGTTCGAAATGAATCTTGCCCAATCCACTTTACAGGAAAAAGGAATTCAACTGTTAATCCGCTATGTGGAATTGAATTATCTGAAATCCATAGACCACGATGAAATGGTAACCATCAAAAGCTGCTTTACAGAAATGAATCGCATCAAAGGGAAATGGGTTCAAGAAATATATAATGGGAAAGGCGAAAAATGCTTTGAGGCATCCTTGATCATCGTTTTTGCTTCAGGAGGCAAAGCAAAACGATTACCGGTAGATGTTTTTGAGCAGCTCTTTCAATATATGGAGAAATAGATAACACATAAGGGCAAGGAATTTTGCTTGACACAAAAGCAGCTCTTCAAAAGTTAGCTCAATAATGTAAACAATAATTAGGGTCCAGTAACTCAGCGGAAGAGTATCTGCCTTTTAAGCAGAGAGTCGTTGGTTCGAGTCCAACCTGGATCACCAGTTTGCGACCCCTTCGTCTATTGGTTAGGACTCAAGATTTTCATTCTTGCAAGAGGGGTTCAATTCCCCTAGGGGTCGCCATAAAAGTTAGAGTATAAAATAAATTATGCAATCTATGTCCCGTTCGTCTAGTGGCCTAGGACTCGTGATTCTCAGTCATGCAACAGGGGTTCGATTCCCCTACGGGATGCCAAATTACTGATTTATTGGTTCATATCTTGCATTATAAAACTAAATATCGAGAAATAAATTGAATAACGATTATATAAGCAAAGGGAAAATGCAAATCAGCTATCAAGTTGGAATGGATGGAGCTAAACACAGTTTCATAATGCCTCATTATGCCTTGATTTTGATAGCTGTTTTACTGCTGTTTTTAGTGGTTTCCACTCTTATAATGTTTATTACGGTAAGTGGAAACGCCAGCAGAAATGAACAGCTCAAGCGTTTGGAAACGGAAAACAAAAATATGCGTTGGAAGCTTGATTTTTACGCCGCCACGGTTGATTCCATCTATCAGAGGTTAGATACTTTACAGGTAAATATCTCTAAGGATGCCAAAGATTATCCTGCCTTGGATCTAAAGCAAGGGAGCAAACAAAAAGTTACTTTTGAACCTGCTTTACGCGAAAAAATGGATAACCTGGAAATTAAGCTTGCCACTATTTTAACGGCGATTTCTGAACCAGTTGCAGCATCCAATCCCATTTCTACGGAAAATACAACGGATGAGTTCATTCCTTCCATCTATCCTACTTTTGGTAGAATTTCGGATGGCTGGGGCTTACGAGTGCATCCTATTTACAACGACATTGAATTTCATAGTGGAATGGATATAGCCAATCAAACCGGAACACCTGTTTACGCCACCGCCGCGGGAACAGTTATAACTACTGATTATGACACTAATTATGGGAAAAGAATCAAAATAGATCATGGCAATGGCTATGAAACCCTTTATGCTCATCTTTACAGTTATATGGTTCAATCTGGAGAGCAAGTTATTAAGGGTCAGATTATTGGTTTGATAGGCACTTCAGGGCTTTCGACCGGACCTCATTTACATTATGAAGTGCATCTAAATCAAGAAAAAGTGAATCCCGTCGCTTATTTAAATCGCATAGAGGAACCGCTCTATGCCCTACGGTGAAAATTCAAAGGCATATCTTTTTACCAATCATTCTCCCCGGGATATCGTTTCCGGTTATCATAACATCAAAACTACCGATCATATAATTGCCGTAGATAATGGATTGAAACACCTTGATGAACTGGGTTTGAAGCCAGAGATATTAGTAGGAGATCAAGATTCCGTAGAGCCAGCTTTGCTAAAAAAATATAGCCAAACACCCACTTATCTTTTCCCCTCCGAGAAAAATGAAACCGATACGGAACTTGCTTTTGACTGGTGTCATAAACACTTTCCAGATAGTGACATAATTATCTGTAACGATTTTCAGGGTAGATTTGACCATTCTTTGTCCGTTGCCTTGCTTCTATTGAAAAGGCAACTTCCTTTTGCCGTAAAAATGTCGTTTCCTACTCCTTATCGCGTGGAAAGTGAAAATCAGACCGTCTTTATTTTGCCCGATAGCATTGAATTTGTTAATTGCAGCGGAAAATTGCTTTCTTTGTTGCCACTTTCCCCCAAAATAGAATTTGCTTTTTCTCAGAATCTGAAATATCCTCTAACAGACCTGATAATTAGGAATTATCAATCCCGGGGAGTTAGTAATGTGATTACTTCCGACCGGGCAAATATAATTAAAAAAGAAGGCATCTGTTTAGCGGTTCTAACAAACTAAACAGTTGTCAGAAAACAGTTTTTGTGTAGTCGGAGCTCGCTGAAGCTCTGCATTTTGGGTAGCCGGAGCTCGCTGAAGCTCCGCATTTTTTTTCTTGCGGAGGAACAGCGTCCTCCGGCTACATTATGTCCAAAATATGTTCACTATCTTCTACCGGTAATTCCTGCACTTTATCCAGGCGTTTTTCAATTTGACGACTCCGGTGACTTGCTTCTTCAATGTTATTGGAGGCCTCTTGTAATTTCTTTTGGGTTTTTTCCAAAATAGTTCCGAATTTGCCAAATTCTTGTTTGATGGAAGCAAGTATTTTCCAGACCTCGGAGGTCTTTTTTTGGATCGCCAAAGTTCTGAACCCGACTTGTAAACTGTTTATCACGGCTGCGGTAGTTGTAGGACCGCAAATAATAATATGATAATCGCGCATAACGGATTCAAAAAGTCCCGCATTTCTAAGAACTTCCGCATAGAGTCCCTCAAAAGGCAAAAACAGCATTCCGAAGTCAGTTGTGACAGGTGGATTCAAATATTTGTCAAATATATCTTTGGCACAGTTTTTTATCCTTTGCACCAAATTTTTACGCGCACTTTCCACCGCCGCCAGGTCTCCCGAATCATAAGCATCCATAATTCTATGATAGTCCTCAATCGGAAACTTTGCATCTATAGGCAAATAGACAGATTCTTGCTCTTCTGAATTACCAGGCAAGCGAATTGCGAATTCTACTCTTTCTTCCCGATTTTTATTGGGACGGAAATTCTTTTCATACTGTTCCGAAGTTAGTATTTCTTCCAGCAAATTGCCCAGCTGAATTTCGCCTAAAACACCCCGCGTTTTAACATTGGTAAGCGCCTTTTTGAGGTCACCCACTCCATTTGCCAAACTTTGCATTTCACCCATACTTTTATGG
>JBDKSF010000008.1 GCA_039680785.1 Candidatus Cloacimonas sp. | reverse complement strand
AGCAGTCACCTCATTTAAAACGGGAATTTCAGCTACGGTTAAACCGCGTTCACCGGATAGGAGAAGCGTGCTAAATAGCACAAACACAAATATTAACAGCTTTTTCATTACTTTTACCTCATTGACTTATATAAAGATATTATAATCCATTTTTGGGGGAATGGCAAATTTAAGATGGCAGTGAAAAAAGGGGAAAGGAGATTATTAACTAAAAGGCAGTAGATTAACATAATGCAAGCTCTTTAGCTAAGCGGAAGTGAAAAACCAACTTTCCTTCCTTTCTAATGGGCCCCATTTTTTTCTCATCACCGTTTTTCTAATTTAGCAATAAAATCCAGAACTTCATTTTTGCCTTCGGTGTCTCCCAAATAATCATAAATTTCTATAATTTTCTTATAATTATCTATGGCTTTGTCTGGTTCAGCGGTTTCCAGATACAAATTGGCAATATTGCCCAACACATTGATCAGTTCAAGTTTATCGTTCATTTCTGTGGCAATTTTCAATTTCTGTTGTAAAAGGGGTAATGCCTCTATATAATTTTCGGTCAGCATTTTGGTGTAGCCCAGATTACCTAAAGCGATGGATTGTTCTTTCAGAAAGCGATTTTCCTTTGCAATTGCCAAGGACTGAATAAAATAGTCCTCTGCCTGATTTAACTTATTTTCTTCCAGGCAGATAAGCCCTAAGTTGCTATATACTTTAGCGGTGCGTTGTTTATCCTGTTCTTGCAAAGAGATAGCCAAGTCCTGCTGTTGCAGCTGATAAGCTTTGGTTAAACCCCCAGTTCTAAAATACCAATTCCCCAAATTTCCTAATGCAATAGAAACAAGCGATGGCTCATTTATCTGTTTGGCAATTTGGTAAGCAAGGTTAAAGTAATGCAAGGCATTTTCATTGTCATTTTGATAAAAGGCAGCAATCCCTAAAAAGCGATATGCCTCAAAACAAATCCTCTCCGCTTTTATCGCTATTGATTCTGTAAGTAGCTTTTGCACGGTTTCTATGGCTTTATTCCAATCCCCCGTCAGCCACAAAATATCGGCAATTTTCATTGTTGTTTCCAAACGCTTAACTGGTTGTAATTCAGGGTAATTTAGAAGCAGTTCATATAACTGCATTGCTTGTTGATTATTGTAAATTTTGGCAGAACTATCGGCCGCTTTTTCAATATAGATAAGTGCCTTATCTTTCACTTCCGCTTTGTGAAAGTGTTCTGCCAAAGCATAATAAAATTCTTCCAAGCGGTCCGGATACAATGTCTCAATTGCTTCTCCACACAAACGATGCAAGAGTTTACGGTTTTCCACCAATAATGTTTGATAGGCAACTTCCCGGGTTATGATGTGCTTAAAGAAGTAAGTGGAATAATTAAAGCCCAAAGAATGCAGAATGAATGACTGTTCTTCCAGAATATTCAGCGTGGAATCTACATCCAGATTATCCTGCAGACGATTTTCCAAATAGCGCAAAATTTCCACAAAGAATTCTTGCCCAATAACCGCGGCTTTATGTAAAAGCATTCTTAAGGAAACGGGCAATTTATCTAAACGCGAGAGAATCAGATTATATAAATTGGCCGGCACCGGAATATTCTGTAAATTGTCTAATGGTATATCTTGAACATAGTTACACCATTCTTCCACAAAGAAAGGATTTCCTTGAGAGAGCTGGATTACTTTATCTATAATCGGTTCGGATATTTCTTTATCTTGTGTGCGAGTGATGATTAAATCCCTGATTTCTTTTGCTTGCAAAGGATTCAGCTCTATCTCTGTCACTTGTGCTAAAGTATCAAAATAAGCGGGGAGATTATATTCCGAACGATACATCAAGATAAACATCAAAGGGGGGAGCGTGTTTGCCAAAGTAATTTTATTGAATAAATTCTCCAAGACCATTGCTGATGTCTCATCCAGCCAGTGTAAATCATCTAAAACGATAACCAGCTTATTGTTATGGCGTAATGTGAAATTAACCTGAGCGAAAATGAGATTTTCGATAGCCAAAGAAAGATGCTGCAAAAGGTCTGCTCCGCTTTGCTTTAAACGGGTATCCTCACTTTTTATTTCCAACAGGAAAGAGATAAGTGGTTTACCGTCAGTTAGAATATCCTTTTCTTCCGCGGAGGCAGTTTTTAACATAGTGGCATACGCATTTTCCAGCTTTTTCTGTTTAATTTGGGGATTTTCATTTATCTGCAAACGGAAAAGGGTCTCACAGATGGAAGTGAATAAATTTAAAGGAGCTGGATTTATAGCACTGCAGGCACCATGCAGGAAAACAGTATTTTCGGGGCAGGAATTTTCAAATTCATATACTAAACGCGTTTTACCTAATCCTGCTTCACCTTTAATTCCGATGACTGGTATGCGCTTTTTTGGATCAATATTCAAAAAGGTGTCTTGCAGCAAGTGAAGCTCTTTTTCTCTGCCAATATAATGCGTGCTCAAATTTCTGCGGTGCAGGGAACTATCCAATTTGGGCGCTTTTACCAAATAGCAATGCACCGGTTCGGAAAATCCTTTTAAACTCTTCCAATCTGCATCTATAAATTCAAAACTACGCTGAACCGCCACCATTGTCTTTTCGGGAAGCATAATGCTATTTACGGGAGCATTGGATTCCATTCGGGAAGCCAAGTTGACTTCGGGTCCATAAACGGTAAAATCTCCTTCTCTATCTTCTCCGACTTTGCCAACGGAAACAATTCCGGCATTGATGCCAATCCGAACTTCCAAGTCGATATGTTCAAAACCGCTCTGTTGCTTTAATTTAGTATTATACAATTTCATCTGTTCCTGCATTTTAAGGGCAGCGAGAATTGCTCTTTCGGTATTCTGTTCCGTAGCGGTTTTGGCACCAAATAAAGCCATTATGCCATCCCCCATATACTTATCTACAAAGCCGCCGTAAAAACTTATACAACGAGAAAATAGCTTCATTATTTCATCCATTTTGCGATGGATAGTTTCGGCGTCAAAGAGGTTGGAAATAGTACTAAAACCATGTATATCTGCAAAAAGCACAGTAACTTCCCTTAATTCACCCGCGCGTAAGTGAAGTTCGTCTGAAGTCAATGTTAGTTCATCCTCCAGATTAAAGAAATCGCTGCCGAAAATCAATTCGCCATCTTTCATTTTGCCTAAGTCCTTTTTATGTAGATAAATCATTAACAGAAAAGAGATAATTTCTGTCAACTGCAAATTGAGTGCGGGAGTTCAAAGTGCGGGAGTGCAAAGTTCAAAGTGCGGGAGTTCAAAGTGCGGGAGTTCAAAGTTCTTTTATTAGTAGTTAACTTGTAAATCTGTGAAATACATTAAAGGAAGAACGACGTCCTCGTCGTTCCCATTACAACCAAATTATGCAGTTTCCGCCTTATTTTAGGATTGTCTGATAGTTTGTTTGTTGTGGTTGACGAGGACGTCAACCCTCCATTATTACTACGCCAAGTTAAAAACCCGTCGTTCAAAGTGCGGGAGTTCAAAGTGCGGGAGTGCAAAGTGCGGGAGTGCAAAGTGCGGGAGTTCAAAGTGCCAGAGTTCAAAGTGCCGGAGTTCTTAGTTCAATGTTAATTTATTTCGGTGATCTCGGTAATTTCGGTGTTTTCGGTGGCTTAATTAATTTCGGTGCCTTCGGTGGTTTAATTTATTTCGGTGGCTAAATATAAAAATCCCTAAAATCCGGTTCATCTCACACCCATTAAATCTGCTATTTAATATATTTGCGTGTTCCTATCCCAAATGCGTGCTTGACAAAAATCTGCTTCTTAGCCGATAGTTTTTTTGAAAGGAATGTTCTCGTTAAATATATGTAGGACATAAGATATTATGAAAATCACAGCAAAGTGTAAAATTGTTAAAGAAACCGATACACAGGCAATATTAGAACTTTACCGTCAAGCGGGATGGTGGTCAACTGAAGACAAAGAATCCGATTGGGAAACAATCAACAAGATCGTTGCCAATTCCTTTTGCTTCGTTATTGCTATTTTTAATGATCAAATTATAGGTATGGGCAGAGCTATAAGTGACGGTGTAAGTGATGCTTATATACAAGATGTAACCGTGCTGAAAGAATATCGACGGCAAGGAATCGGAAAGCAAATTGTTAGCACTTTAATCAACTTTTTGCAAGAACAAAAACTGCAATGGATAGGGTTAATCAGTGAGCCGGGTTATGAGAATTTCTATCAGGGCTTGGGCTTTAAAGTGATGAATTCCTACACGCCTTTTTTATTAAGTGATAAATAAATGAATGGGCTGAACTTAATTACGGAAGAGCAAATTCCATTATTGCAAGATTATCTCACTCGCTTTCCGCGGAGAAATTGTGATTTTAATGTAACAAATCTGCTTGCTTGGGGTAAAATTTATCACAATCACTATCTGCTTTGGCAGGATAATCTGGTTATTTTTAACCCTCAATATCAAAATATCTGTTTTCCTTTGGGGGATAATTTTACTTGTGCCGATTTGGCTAACCTGGTGCATTTATTTAAACAAGAATATCCTAAAGCGGAGTTGAACATTGTTCCGGAAGAATATTATGCTCAGCATCCTGAAATGGATAACTATTTTGAAGTGAACGAAGATAGAGCTTGGGCGGATTATGTTTACGAAATAGACAAATTGGTAAAACTCTCGGGTAAGCAGCTTGCTAAAAAGAAGAATCTGATTTCACAGTTTGTGCGTGCATATCCTGACTATCAGGTTTTGCCAGTGACCAGTGACAAATTTGAAGTTCTTTTGCGCTTTACTTACAAATGGAAAAGAGAACGCAGTGCCGAAGGTATTTATTTAATGACCGAAATTAAGGCCATTGAGAATGCATTAAAGATGTGGGACACATTACCTTGCGAAGGCATTATTATCTGTTTGCATAATAAAATTGCCGCTTTTTCCATTTTTTCGCCTCAGACCGAGAATATGGTTACCGAGCATTTTGAAAAATTTGATCCTGAAAAAAAGGGCGCAGCACAAATTGTTAATTGGGAAACAGCTCGCTATCTGCAAAATCGTTTTAAATATCTAAACCGTGAACAAGACCTGGGTTTGGAGGGCTTAAGGCAAGCAAAACTATCTTACCAACCAACATTTTTGGTTAAATTTCTGGAGACCACGCTAAAAGTTTAACTCACTCCGATTGCACAAAAGTAGATAGGGAGCAAACAGAATCACTTAGAAACTAATTACTATAATGATTCCCATAAGCAGAAGCGACAGCAGAAACATATTATACTCTCTATTTTTAAGCCACAGCTGAAACGACCATTTTTGTTTCAGGCGTTTCCAATCAATTTTCTTGGGAAAATACCTACCCGTGGTTAAAATATAACTTTGCCAATCCTCAGGGAAATTATTACTTAAGGTCTTTTCTTCCTTTATAATGGTAAACGGAAAGATAACCAAAATCAACAGACCGGCAAGCAACCAAGCCCAAATATCATTCACATATAAAACCGCTCCCAACAACATAAAAG
Organism: Candidatus Cloacimonas sp.; assembly: GCA_039680785.1. Classification (NCBI taxonomy): domain Bacteria; kingdom Pseudomonadati; phylum Candidatus Cloacimonadota; class Cloacimonadia (SeqCode); order Cloacimonadales (SeqCode); family Cloacimonadaceae (SeqCode); genus Cloacimonas (SeqCode); species Cloacimonas sp. (SeqCode). The sequence continues at coordinate 6,390 of JBDKSF010000008.1, read as the reverse complement.
AACTGCCTGCATAGAGAGGATTTCTACATAAAGTATAAGGTCCTTCCATTACAAGCCGATTTCTTTTTTCAATTATTCCAGCAGACCAAGAACGGATAAAAGCACCCAAAGCAATCAGAATTATACTGATTATGACTGCAGTAGGGTTTTTTAATGTATGTGCGATACGATAGTGAAAGTTAAGAATAAATTCCAAAATAACGACTGTGCAGAGGACTCTGGTAATCAGCAATCGTTTTTTTGCCAAGAACATAGTTATTTTATTGATTATTTTCACTGGGATTTCTCCTATTTATAATTTGCGGAGGAACAGCGAGCTCCGGCTACACGCCGGGTTTCACTTTTCCACCTTTCCATTTTCTTGCGGAGCTTCAGCGAGCTCCGGCTACACGCCGGGTTTCACTTTTCCACCTTTCCACTTTTCCACTTCAAGACCTCTCGACCTCTCGACCCCAAGACCTCAAGACCTCTCGACCCCAAGACCTCTCGACCCCAAGACCTCTCGACTCCAAGACCTCTCGACCCCAAGACCCCTCGACCCCAAGACCTCTCGACTCCAAGACCCTTTCACTCATGATAGTAAATTGCCTGGATAGGATCAATTCCAGTTGCTTTCCAGGCAGGATAAAGTCCTGATAGAAAACCAATTAACAAAGAAAAACCCAATCCTACCGCAACTCCTTGCATAGGCAAATAAAGGGGAAATTTGATAGCGCCTGCTATCAGTGTAATCAATATCCAGGCAAGAATAACTCCTAAAACAGCTCCCGTAAAAGCCAAAGCCAGCGCTTCAAAAATAAAATAGAAGAAGATATCCTGTTCCGTAGCTCCAATGCTTTTGCGAATGCCAATTTCAGTCATTCTTTCCTGAATGCTGATCAGCAAAGTGCTAAATAGCCCTATTCCTCCTACAATCAAAGAAATGGAAGCAATGGCAATAAGGGTTATATTCCATTTATCCATAAATTTATTTATTTCCGTAGTGATTTTTAGGATCATATCGCCAATATCCATAAACTGGAAATTGGGATACATATTATGTCTGGAAAGCATTATCTGCCTGGCTGCATTTTTTAATTTGAGATAATCGTCGGTGGAGTATGATTGCAGATATATCTGGTGGATGATCTTATTGGGCTCTATATAAGTGGCTCCATATTTTAAAGGTATATATACAGATTTCAAATCCCTCTGCCTTTCCCAGGGGTTAAAATTCATTCCATTGCCAGCATTTAAAACATCAGGAGCTAACACACCCACAACTGTGAAACGATGCGAACCCAAAATCAAAACTTGTCCAATGGGGTCTTTATCTTTAAAATATTCTTCGGCAAATTGATAACCCAAAACAGCAACCGGTATGTTATTTTCGGCTTCGTAGGCATTAAAATAGCGTCCCTTGCCGATAGGATAGCTTTTATTTTTAAAAAAATCTACTTCCGTGGCGCACAGGATAATATTATTTACTTTATTGCCAACCCTATATAAGCTCTGTTTGGTCAATGAACCGTAAATACATTTATAATTCAGGTTTTCTTTCAGAGCCAGATAATCGTCATAATTCAGAAAGGGAACGCTTTGTCTGGGGCGTCTTATATGGCTGCGGTTTTTGCCCATTTCTTTATCTTCATTGCCTACGCTTGGGTAAATAATGATGGAATTATCCCAGCCCATTCCTTCCATATTTTTTTTAATTAGTCCTTTAATGGCATAAACACTGGAGAACATAGTTACAACGGCAAGCACGCCAATAACTATACCGGTAAGAGTTAAAAGAGACCTAAGTTTATGGCTGAAAATGCTTTGAAAAGCACTATTGATGCCATCTTTAATATTCATTGCCTATTCCATCTCGGTTTTGCATTTGGGACACATTTTATATTTACCTTTTTCGCTGCTATATTTTTCCACCAAATAAGGATTTCCGCATTTGGGACAAGCTATCGGCAAGGGTTTATCGTTTATAATGAATTTACATTCCGGATAGCGATTGCAGGAATAAAAAGGGCGTCCTTTTTTGGATTTGTGTGCGGTTAATTCTCCTTTTCCACACTCAGGGCATTTTATACCCAAGGTTTTGGGGCGTGCATATTTACATTTAGGGTAATTGGAACAGGCAATAAATTCGCCATATCTTCCGTGTCTGAGCATTAAAGGTGAACCGCATTCAGGGCATTTTTCGTCTAAAGCGGTGGGGACAACTATTTGGATATTGCCGTTTTCATCACGAGTGAAACTTTTGCTGTTTTTACATTGCGGATAATGACTGCAGGCAAGAAATTCGCCCCCTTTGCTATGTTTAATTAACATAGTGCCTTGTTTACACACCTCACAGACGATTCCAGTATCTTGCACAAAGTTATTTTTCTCTTTTTTAACATCCACTTTGTCTATCAATTCCGAAAGTTGAGCGTAATATTCTTTTACTACCTCATTCCAAGTAATTTTGCTATATTCCACTTCATCCAGTTTGCTTTCCATTTCGGCAGTGAATTGAACATTGAAAAGATAATCAAACTTATCTACCAAAAAGCGGTTTACATCGGTTCCCAAGGAAGTGGGGACAAATGCTTTTTTCTCCATTGTCACATATTTACGATTCCGCAAAGTACTAATTATGGCAGCGTAAGTGGAAGGGCGTCCAATTCCTTTTGCTTCCAATTCTTTAATTAAAGCTGCTTCAGTATATCTGGAAGGCGGAGTAGTAAAATGTTGGGTTTTTTCCAGAGGGCTATGTTCCAAAACATCAGCTTGGGCATAATCGGAATGGATTTTTTCGCCTAAAGGTATGTTTATGTAAGAGTATGCTTTCAAAAAGCCCTCCTCCATTATCTGAGCACCGGAAGAAACAAATTCTGCTTTACCGGCACTAATTTTTACATTGGTGGAGAGTAATTTAACCGGTTTCATTTGAGTAGCGATAAAACGCTGCCAGATAAGAGTGTATAATTTCAGTTGTTCTTTGGTTAAATACTGGGCAATGCCTTCAGGAGTTCTGAATGGATCGGTGGGTCTAATTGCTTCATGCGCATCCTGAGCGCTTTGTTTGTTTTTAAACACCCGCACTTTAGGGTTTACGGAATCTGCTCCAAAGCGTTCTTTGATTAAGTCAGTAGCTCTATTTACCGCCTCTTCAGCCATTCTGGTGGAATCGGTTCGCATATAAGAAATCAAGCCAGTGCTTTCTCCTCCCAAATCTATACCTTCATAAAGAACTTGAGCAATGCTCATCGTTTTTTGTGCTTGAAAACCCAAAATTTTACTTGCTTCTTGTTGCAAAGTACTGGTTATAAAAGGAGGAAGGGGTTCTATGTTACGAGTGCTGCGTTTTATTTCACTTATTTTTGCCTCGGCGGTTTGGATTTTTTCCACAATTTCTATGGCATTTATCTCATTGGCAATTTCCACTTTTTTACCGTCTAATTTTTCTAAAACTGCTTTGAAAGGCGCCAAATTACCTTTCCAAAAATTTGCTTCAATTTTCCAAAATTCTTTGGGAACGAATGCTTTAATTTCCGCTTCGCGTTCACAAATTAAACGCAAAGCAACGGATTGAACTCTACCGGCAGAAAGTTCTTTGGCAATCACTTTCCAAAGCAGAGGGCTTATTTCATAACCAACCAGACGGTCTAAAATTCTTCTTGCCTGTTGTGCCTCCACTTTTGCCATATCTATCTTGCCGGGGTTTTGCATTGCTTCGTTTATTGCCTGGGAAGTAATTTCATTAAAAACAATGCGATAGACGGGTTTATTTCGCAATTCCTTTTTCAATGTTTCCGTTAAATGCCAGGCAATTGCTTCTCCTTCGCGATCATTATCACTTGCCAAATAAACGCTATCCGCAGCTAATGCTGATTCTTTCAGTTCGGAGATTATTTTACTTTTCTTTTTATCTACTACATATACGGGCTGGAAATTTTGCTCGATTTTTACGCCCAAATCGTGTTCAGGCAAATCACGAATGTGCCCCATTGATGCTTTAACATTATATTGATTTTTAAGAAATTTACTGATTGTTCCTGCTTTGGCAGGGGATTCCACTATTATTAGTCCTTTACTCATACTTTTCCTTTATTATTTTGGCTTACGCTTTCCATTTCTTCCCATCATTCTTCCGTATCGAACATTCCACAGCATTTTTTATACTTTTTTCCGCTGCCGCAAGGGCAAGGATCATTTCTTCCCACTTTGGGGGCAACTTTTATCGGTCTGGTTTTTTCCACTTCGCCAACTGGATTGTTATATTGGGGAGGAGCGCTCATATTTTGATTCATTTGTTGTTCTTGTTGTGCTTTTAGAAAAGCGTTTAGTTCCTGATGACTCATATTGGCATTTTTCAGCAAGTTTTCCATTTGCTCCTGAGAAAGCACATAAGTGGTAAAGACCTTGCGTGTTACATTTTCTTGAATCCGGGCAATCAACCCTTGAAACAGATCATAACTTTCTTTTTTATATTCAATTAAAGGGTCTTTATTAGCATACGCGCGCAAATATACACCGTCTTTCAATAAGTCCATTTCGTGTAAATGATCTCGCCATTCATCATCCACAACTTCCAATAAAGAGCGTCTTTCAATATCTCTCAAGCGTTCCGAGCCAATCTGTTTTTCTTTGTTTTCATAAGTGGTAAGGGCATATTCCAAAAGGGTATTGAGCAGCAATTCTTTATTCAAATGGTCACTGGCAATATCTTTAACCGCTATGCTTATATTCAAATTGCGCTGAAACCATTGGCAAATATGTTCCAAATTCCAGTCCTCAGGATAGCTGTGCGGGGGGATATTTTCATCCACCATATTATTTATGGCTTCGGTGATCATTTCCAAAATTTCGTTTTTAAGGTCATATCCCTTCAGCACGCTGCGCCTATATGAATATATTACTTCGCGTTGCTGATTCATTACTTCATCATATTTTAACAGCTCTCTGCGGATTTCAAAGTTATGTTCTTCCACTCTCTTTTGGGCTTTTTCCACTGCTTTGGTCATCCACGGATGGCGAATCACATCTCCAGATTTCAAACCCATTTTCACCATCATCGGAGCTATTCTATCAGAACCAAAAAGGCGCATCAAATCATCTTCCAAAGAAAGATAAAAGCGCGAGGTTCCAGGATCACCTTGTCTGCCTGCTCTCCCACGCAATTGTCTATCTATTCTTCTACTTTCATGTCTTTCACTGCCAACCACATGCAGTCCATCCAAAGGTAAACCGTAAGGATATTCCTCCGTTAATGTTCTGGGTATATTTAAATAGCTTTCGTAAACGCCTTCTACAACACCTTTGCCGAGTTTTATGTCTGTTCCGCGACCAGCCATATTAGTGGCGATAGTTACCGCGCCAGGTTGGCCGGCTTCTGCAATTATTTCCGCTTCGCGTTGATGTTGACGAGCATTTAATACATTATGCGCTATTCCTTTTCGTTTTAGCAAACGGGAAATAATTTCGGACACTTCTACGCTCACCGTTCCAACTAAGACGGGTTTCTGCCTTTCGTGCCAGTAGATTATTTCATTGATAATTGCCTGGTATTTGTCATTTTTGCTTAAATAAATCAGGTCATCATGGTCAATACGAGTGATGGGAACATTTGTTGGAATCACCATCACCGGCAGATTATAAATTTCCATAAATTCTGCTTCTTCAGTTACTGCGGTGCCTGTCATACCAGATAATTTTTCATACATCCGAAAATAGTTCTGCAAAGTGACTGTAGCAAAGGTCTGAGTGCCGGCTTCAATTTCCACATTTTCTTTTGCTTCCAGCGCTTGATGCAAGCCATCGGAAAAACGACGACCGGGCATTTGCCTACCAGTAAATTCATCCACTATTATTACTTTGTTATCAATCACCACATATTCTTGGTCATTTTCAAAGAGCGTGAAAGCTCTAAGTAACTGATTGATATTGTGCAATTTTTCGCTTTTATCCATAAAGCGATTGGTTTGCAGTGCTTTTTGCTGTTGTTTTTCCTGTTCCGAGAGGGTTTCATTGTTATCAATTTCGGCTAAAATTTCATCGAGAAGCTGAACTACAAAGAGGTCTTTTTCTTTGCGGGAAAGCAAATCGCGTCCCTTTTCACAAAGATCTACGCTATTTTGTCTTTCTTCCACCACATAGAAAAGATTATCGTCCAGTTCATTCATTTTCTTGTCTCTCAGATATATGCCCTCAATGTCGTTGACCATTTTTTTCAGCTCACCGTCTTGCATATATTTTTGATATGCTTTATTACGAGGAGCCGCGCGCTTTATCAACAGCAAATTTTTCGCCAACCGATTATTGTCAGGATTGGGATTATTTTCATCAAGGTCTTCTCTAATTTCGCTTAAAAACCTTTGCACCAAAGCATTTTGAGCTTGAACTACCTGAGCTATGGCAGGACGCAAT
>JBDKSF010000007.1 GCA_039680785.1 Candidatus Cloacimonas sp. | reverse complement strand
GCAGAGGCGTGTGACCTTAGAGACAACTACAACAGATTTGAGTCTTTGGGTTATAAGATAGTGGGCGTAAGCAAAGACAACGAAAAGTCACACAAAGGATTCGTTGAGAAGTTTAACCTTCCATTCTCTCTCATTTCTGATACCGAAGCAATAATCCTTCAGGCATATGAAGCCTGGGGTGAGAAAAATTTTATGGGCAAGCATTACGTTGGAATAATTCGGAAGACTTTTGTTATTGACGAAAACGGAGCAATACTTGATATCATCGAAAAAGTGAACACCAAAACACATACAGCGCAGATACTTTGACAAAGTGTACAGTTACCCAAAAAAACCATAGCTTTGTTGTTCAGAATAATTTGGAATTATGGAGTACAAAGGAGTAATTTTTGATTTGGACGGAACGCTTGTTAATTCACTTGAAGATATTGCTGATTCTATGAATCTCGTCCTTCAAAGCCGTAATTTCTCCGGTCATGATCTTCAGGCATACAAGTATTTAGTTGGTAATGGAATCAGAAAATTGGTGCAAGAAGCATTACCCGAAGCAGAAAGAGAAGAGGGATTAATCAACGAGTGTTATAATTCGATGATTGAAATATACCGTAATAACTGCATTAGTAAATCCACCCTTTATGATGGGATTCCCGACTTGCTGGATGAGTTGGTTTCACGCGGGATTAAACTTGCGGTATTATCTAATAAGGCCGATGAACTCACAAGGAAAATTGCATCGAACTTGTTGTCAAATTGGAAATTCGAAGTAATAACAGGATTAAGCGCCGAAGCATATAAAAAACCAAACCCTCTTGTTGCTCTACAAATCAGCGGAATATTCAGAATCCGTCCTGAGAACATAATTTATGTGGGCGATACCGCTATTGATATGCATACTGCGAATAATGCCGGAATGTATGCTGTAGGTGTGTTATGGGGTTTCAGAACAAAAGAAGAATTAACTTCAAACGGAGCAATGTGTTTGCTGAACCATCCGTTGGATTTAATTCAAATTTTAAATATGGTAAAAATATCTAACTAATATGAAAAAAAAGACAGCATTCATCGGTATTCTGGGGCTGATAATATTTTCTGAAGCCATCATTGTTAAACAATTATCACCTACTTCCATTTCTGATTTTTTTTATGGGTTTTTTTCAGGAATTGCATTAGTGTTCATAGTCACATTTATAGTTTTACTGGCCTGGAATCTGGGTAGCTCTCTGAAGAAAAATGTCAGATCTAAATCGGACAAAGAGTTATAAAAAGAAAAACGGTTAAGAATAGTGCTTTTCTGTGTGATTAAAAGTGTAACCCGTCAATCTTTATTGCAACATTACCCTTTAGGTTTGCCTGAATGCGGACAGCTCCGGGAACCATATTCACACTGGTAACGCCCAATGAATCAAGCCTCCCTTTAATGTTTATCCCCTCATAAAGAGGATAATCGGCTATCATCTTGTTTGCTTCTGTTTTGGCACTCTCAAGATCTGCCGTTAAGGGGTAAGAAAGGTATGGCATTATCTTCTTTAGTATCATTCCGTGAAGAAGCCAGTTGGCAGATTTTACAAGAGCGCTGCGTGTCTTAACATCAAATTCCGGTTCTGAGACCTCAAGCGCATTTTTTTCCGGGT
>JBDKSF010000006.1 GCA_039680785.1 Candidatus Cloacimonas sp. | reverse complement strand
ATGATGTTGCAGCTGCCATAATTTATGCCACCGATAATGGATGTAATGTAATTAATATGAGTTGGGGAGATCCAGATTATTCTTCCATCATAGCTGACGCTTGTGAATATGCATATAGCAAGGGGGTTGTTTTAGTTGCCTCCGCAGGAAATGATGGAACCGCGGGTTTAAGTTATCCTGCCAAACTTTCCAATGTTATTTCAGTTGGTTCGGTTAACAATGCCAAGCAGCTTTCCACTTTTTCCAGTTATGGAGTCGATTTGGATATTGTCGCTTTAGGTGAAAGAGTTCTTTCCACCTACAAACTTGATCAGAGTGAACAATATTTTAGAATGGATGGCACTTCTATGAGCGCTGGTTTTGTATCAGGAGCCGCTGCATTACTTTTATCTTTACATCCGGGTTTAAGTCCCTCCGAAGTGCGTTCCATTATGTTAAATTCTACCGATGATTTATATTCAGTTGGTTTTGATGTTAAAACAGGGCATGGTTTATTGAATGTAAAAAAAATGCTGGATAATCTTGATCCTCCCTATCTGGAAATAACCAATCCTCCAGATCAATTAGGAATCAGCAGTTCGGTTCCTATCATCGGTTCTGTTTACGGTTCCGATTTTGCCAATTATACATTATGTTATAAAAAGGAAAACGATACTAACAATTCTGATTGGAAAGATGTTACCAGTCATTCAGCCGACCCGATTCTTCACTTTGAGCAAGTTCACAACGGAGAATTAGCCAATTTCTATATTCCCGAATACTTTCCGGAAGGTAAATACCTGCTCCGTTTGCAATATGAAAAGACCTTGAACAATATGAACCGTTACAACTATTTCAGAACAGTCATTGTAGATCGAACCGCTCCCGTTTTAAGAACGGAGACCGTTTCCGGATTTAGCCGTTGGACTCAACAAAATTTGCAGTATTATATCTCCGCCAATTTTGATGAAGTTGTTAATGCCTGCCTCAAGATTACCGCTTCCAACGGCAATATTTATAACATTTATTCCACTGCCACCGATAGCATCCAAATTTGGAAACTGCCTTCCTATCTTCCCGAAGGATATATAAATCTACAAATAGAAGCTACCAATTTAGCAAACCTAAGCTCCGTTTCCAATGTCTTTGCCAATTTTATGAACATTCATTATGTCTTAATCTCAAATTATGGCTATTCCAAAAAAATTATTGGTCCACCCCAAAAACCATTATTACACAAAAGGGACTACGACAATAATGGTATAGATGAATATGTTTCTATGGAAATTGCGGAAAGCGGATATGGACCCGTTAAAGTTTTTGAACCTCACTTAGGAGCACACATCTTAAAACATAATTTCAATGATTCTTTTTGGCCTCTCGACATAGGTTCCACTTATACGACAGGTTCCAAAAATGAATTGTTATTATTAAGAGTTGAAAATGCCGAAATGTGGCTTACTCCACAGGGAGGAAATTATCCCGATAATAGTGCTGACAGTTTAGTAATTGCTTTGGATACAGGAATTTCGGGAGGCGTGATGGCCGATTATGATAACGATGGCAAAACCGAAATCCTATTGGTTAAAAATTTACCTAACGAACGCGTCATTCAAGCATACAAAAGAATTTCCACGGGTGCCTTAGTGCAAAGAAACACTATCAGCAATCCCACTACCACCTTTAGCCGTAATAATTTCGTTCCTACCATCATTGTAGAAAATCTGGACCGTGATAACTATCCTGATATTTTATGTGCCGATACAGATGGCGATGTAATGATTTTTGAAATCATCAATTCCTCCGAATACCATTTACGCTGGTCAACTCGAATGCCTGTTGGAAATACTTATTCACTTACTACCGGCGATTTTAACGGCGATGGCAACATTGATTTTTTTGTAGCAGGATATACAACTGACACAGAAAATCAAGATTTGAATTTCTGGTTCTGCCGGGGATTCAAAAATACCGGTAATAATACTTACACTTCTATGGGCGATATTATGTTCAACGAGGTCTCTTCGCTCAATTCCATCACTTGTGCAGATATTGATAAAGATGGCTCCGCTGAAATCATTTTAGCGCTTACCCCCAATTTATATGTTCTTAAATACATCAACAACCAATTTTCTCCTGTTTTTTATAACCAATGTTTTCGCAATTACCAAGTTAGCACTTGGGAAGATGAAAATGGAACAGTGCGTATTTTGGCTAATGTAAAAACCGAGGCAGATAGCGTCTATATGGCTGAATGGTCTCCCGTAGAACCCTTTACAGGACCAGCCACTCCGGCAAATTTAACCGTTAAACCCCTAAATGAAAATTCCATAAATGTTGCTTGGACTTCTACAGGTTCGCCGGAATATGCGTTATATCGAAAAGATGACGAGGGCAATACAATTTTGTTAACTGTAACAGGTGTTACCAATTATACCGATACAGGTCTGCAAACGGGAAAAGTTTATCAGTATGCAATCGCCTCCAGAGACCCATCTTGTCCTCAGGTAGAAAGTATTTTGGGTCCTTGGATGGAAGGTATTCCATTACCTAACCCGGAAGTAGTGCAAATTTCTTTCGCTGGGCAAAAAGAATTGCGTTTATTGTTCAATCAGGCAATGCCCAATGATTTCATTAACCCTTCTCATTATTTTGTCAATGCCGGTATGGGTAATCCTGTCTCTGCCAATAGCATATCCGGAAATTTCGGCATCCAACTAAGATTTCGAAATAGTTTTCCATCCATCGATTCTCTGTTTGTAATTGAGCTAAGAAATTTAACCGGAATCAGCGGTGTTGAACCAATTCAGATGTCTTACTCTTTTCCTTATCAGGAAGATGTAATTCCTCCCGAAATACTTAGTGTGAATGTTTTGCCCTCTAAACAAGCAATTTTGGTAACTTTCAGCGAAGAAATATCACCCAATCCAGCTTTGCATCTTGCCAATTATATTTTACACTGTCCCCAAAATGATCCCGCTAATCAAATAGATACCTTGGCCTTTTCAGTAGATAAGGTCACCATCACTTTTACCCAAAGGTTACAATTTAGCAATTATGCTTACTACTTGGAAATTAATAATTTAACCGATTTGGCCGGTAACTTAATTTTGCCGCAAGGAAATTTAGCCCGCTTCGGCATTCAAAACATCAACAATCTTGATCATTTGAATGTTTTCCCAAATCCAGTAACTCCCAAACATCCACAGGAAGCCATCTTTATTAATTTCCCCGTAAATAAAAAAGGCAAAATTGCAATTTATAGCAGCAGCGGACAACTCGTTTTCAAAGATGAGCTGGGACCTTTTATTGAAGGCAGCAATAATATCACCTATACTTGGAATCTGAAAAATAATGATCAGCGACCCGTTTCCAGTGGGGTCTATTTTTATGTTGTAGAGATGGGTGGAAAATTCAAACGCGGAAAACTTGCCATCATTAAATGAATTTTGCCTATTTCAGTCACCGATTTAGTTTAGAAAAGGAATATCTCTTTCTTGCGCGCTAAAATAATTTTCTTTCATGTGCCATTTCTGCGTGTGCCGAATCACCAATTAGCCACTATAGGTGATGGCATATCCTTTCTTTGCTTTTATAAAATAATCTCTTCCCATCAGTTATGATATGTTCTGGAAAATAATCGTTAGTTGGTATCATTTACCTATCTTTACGCTGATTTTGACGCTTTTCTTTCTCTTGCTCAATGTTTTGGATGG
>JBDKSF010000005.1 GCA_039680785.1 Candidatus Cloacimonas sp. | reverse complement strand
CCACTGAAATTCAGCGTTTTATTCAAGAGGATTTTGGCGATAATCTGCCAGATATCATTTTGGAACCGGGTAGATCCCTCGTTGGTGATGCCGGTGTGATTGTTTCTGAAGTTATAAATATTGCCCGGAAATCCAAAAATAATCTCTATCAATTGGTCTATTTGGATATCGGAAAATTTGGCGGTTTAATTGAAACCATAGATGAATCCATAAAATTCCCTATCTATTTTCCCCGCAAGGGTTTGGCGGAAGATATCATTTTGGCTGGACCTACTTGTGACAGTATGGATATTTTATATGAACATTGTCACTATCATATGCCCGAAGGAACCGTTCCCGGTGACAAAGTGTATATTTTTACCGCCGGTGCATACACTCAGAGTTATTCGAGCGTCAATTTTAATGGCTTTCCTCCCTTGAAAGCAGTTGTTTTTCAAGAATCATAAGGAGTTCCAAACAATGAAATATATACCTGTTACAGTTCTGCAAAATTTTATGCAAGAGGTGTTTATAAAACTCGGCGTGCCCAAAGCGGATGCCCAAATTTGTAGTGATGTATTAATCGCCAGTGATTTAAAAGGAATTGAATCACACGGAGTTGGACGATTAAAAATGTATTATGATAGAATTCAAGCTAAAATACAAAATCCCCTAACTAACATTGAGGTAATCCGCGATAAATATGCCACCTCTGTTTGGGATGGAAACAATGGAATGGGGCAAGTTATTAGCCAAAAAGCAATGCAAACGGCAATTGATAAAGCCGAAAAATATGGTTTGGGAGCTGTGGCAGTTCGTAATTCCACTCATTTTGGGATTTGTGGTTATTATGCAGAAATGGCAATTAAACAAAATATGATTGGGTTGGATTTTTCCAATGCCCGCCCTTCTATTTGTCCTACAAATAGTGTTTCTCCCATTTTGGGAACGAATCCTATCTGTTTTGGAGCTCCTACTGATCTTCCCTATCCTTTTTTATATGATGCCGCCACTTCCATATCCCAAAGAGGAAAAGTGGAACAGTTGGCTCGCGAAGAAAAAGAAACCCCACTTGGTTGGGCAATTGATTTGGATGGTAAACCTTACACCGATACAAAAGGTCTGCTGATTGATTTATTAAAACAGAAAGCCGCGATGTTACCTTTGGGTGGAACGGAAGAAATTACCGGAAGCCATAAGGGTTATGGACTCGCAACTGCCGTAGAAATTATTTGCGCCGCTTTACAAAATGGCAATTATTTGAACGGCTTAATGGGAGAAGATGAACAGGGTAAACCCGCTCCCTACCGTTTAGGACATTTCTTTCTGGCAATCAATGTGGATTTTTTTACGGATTTGGAGAACTTTAAAAAAATAACCGGTTCCATCTGCAGAGATTTACAAAATGCCCAACTTTTCCCTGGTAAACAAAGAATCTATGTAGCTGGCGAAAAAGAATATGAAATAGAACAAAAAGTGCGTAAACAAGGCGTTCCCATCAATCCCAATCTGGAAAAAAATTTGCAAATCATCCAAAAGGAGCTAAATTTGAACCTTCCGGATTTTGCCAACAGCACCAATTAAGCTAAATCTTCAGCAAACTTACGGCAGACCAAAGAACAATCTTACCAGATTCCGCTCCTGCATTGTAATTGCTTGTCCCATAGTAAATTCTTTAACGGCACAGTAACACATCTCTAACATTGCAGTTGTCTCGTTACTTGATCGCTACTGATATGTTACTTTAGTATTAAGCGATTCTGCAGGGGAATATTAAGTTAGCTTCTGTGTATCTTTTACTTTTATATAGCCAAAGAAATAGGTGAGACAGGGAAAACATTTAATCGCTTAAATTACAATGATATGGATTATGTGTGCCCGCTACTATTTTTTATTCTCATCCCCCCTTTTTTATATTCCCCCCAAAATATTTTATGTCGGCTGCCCAAAATAGGCAGGAAAATCGCTTGCCAAGCAGACACAAGTTGTTTATATTATATTGTGAATCTAAAAAAAACAAAGGAGCAAAAAAATGAAAAAAGTTTCTATCCTTATATCAATCCTGTTGTTGGTCGGCATTTTAGGCGCAATTGATTTTAATTATGAAGGTGAATTGCTCACCCGCGGTGCCGCTTATAACGATCCTTTTAAAAATGACGGAGGCGATGTTAACACTCGTTTGCGCATTGGGTTGGATTCCAATATCACAAATGGCTTGGATTTCAGGGCTGCCTTCCAGATTGGAGAAATTTACTGGGGAGACAATAATTCCGGCGGCAATGTAGGAACTAATGGGGTAAATATTAAAACCAGTGAATTGTATCTTGATTATCTGATGCAATCAATCAATTCTAACATTAAGGTTGGACTTCAATATTGGGCAGATCATCGCGGCTTGATTTTGGATGATTATTTTGCTGGAGTAATGCTTACCAAAGATTTGTCGGATATGAATCTGCAAGTCGGCTTACTAAAAAATTACGAGGGATTTCATTATCAGCACGATGATTATACTGTTTTGTTGGGCTCTCTAACAGCAACATCTCCCGTTGACTGGGGCGTAAATGGTTTTATTGGCTATAATGATATACCGGATGATGGTGAAGTTACTCTTTTACCTTATGCCACTTTGGAAGTAGGTCCCGCAACTTTAGATCTGACACCTTTTTTATGCTATCAGTTTATAAATGGTGATGATAATATTGGATTGGGAGCGGCAATAAATGCTAAATTTGATCTTGCCCCCGTGGAATTGGGAGCAGATGTTCTTTGTGCTTCCAAAAATGCTTTGGTTCCTTACAGCCATTACTATCATAATGGACTGTTTATCTATGGTATTAATCTGATCAACGATGGATTGAATCTCTATTGGAATGACAATATATACCATAATAATCAGGATGCTTTAATAAGTGCTGTTGGCTCTTTCCGTTTTCCTGTGGCGGATAATTATACCCTTTTTGCCGCGGCAGGAATAGTTTCCGATCAAGGAATGGAACTTAATGGCGGTGTAGAATGCAAGCTGATTGAAGATATCTTAAATCTGGATATTTATGGAGCCGTAGGCGATAATGATAATAGCGATGTTACCAATTACGCCGTTGGAACAACTTTGCAGCTAAATTTCAAGTAATATAGCATACTAATATTTAACTTGGCAAGCCCGGTGAAAAAAGCCGGGCTTTTTTTATTTTACTAATGTATAAAGACCAAGCTCAGCTAACCCTTGAAATAGTTCCGAGGGTGAAATATTTTACAATCCTTGACTAATTATCCTAAATAAAAAAAGTTGATTCATCACCGAGCCAATATTCCTAAACCTCTCAGGCAAGGGTATTGGCCGATAGGGTTTATCTGGAAACGGATATGCCTTCCAGTGTGAAAAGGTGAGAAATATAGACACAGGATAATTGTGTCCATTCTTGCTATGCTTATTTCTCCTTTTCACCTATTTTCAACGAACTAAAACACAAGGAGATAAAAATGTTTATTACCGTTCCCGTTCCCAAAAATGAGCAACTTTATTCTTATGCCCTCGGCTCACCCGAAAGAGACAAACTGAAAATAAAGCTGCAGGAACTCAGCAATGATTTTTTGGAAATTCCTGCCATCATCAACGGCAAAGAAATTAAAACCGGAAATTTTGGCTATTGTATTGAGCCACATAATCATAAACATCTATTGGCGAAATATCACAAAGTAGGTAAACAGGAAATTGATTTGGCTGTGGAAGCAGCTATGCAAGCAAGAACTGATTGGGAAAATATGCCCTTTTATCATCGTTCCGCTATTTTTTTGAAAGCGGCTGAACTCCTTTCTACCAAATATCGCTTTTTGCTAAATGCAGCCACAATGCTTGGACAGAGCAAAAATGTATATCAAGCGGAGATTGATTCTGCCTGTGAGCTTATTGATTTTTGGCGCTTTAATGCTTACTATGCCCAAAAAATTTATGAACAGCAGCCCTTGGTTTCGCCCAAGGGAGAATGGAACTTCTCTGAATACAGAGCTTTGGAAGGTTTTATCTTTGCCATTACTCCCTTCAATTTTACTTCCATAGCAGGAAATTTACCTACCGCTCCTGCTTTAATGGGAAATACAGTTATTTGGAAACCTGCCGGAACAGCGGTTTATAGTGGCTATTTTATTATGAAAATATTAAAAGAGGCAGGTCTGCCAGATGGAGTAATTAACTTTCTTCCCGGTTCCGGGGCTGAAATAAGTAATTTCATAATAGATTCTCCTTGCCTGGCAGGCATCCATTTTACTGGCAGTACTAATGTCTTTAATAACATCTGGAAACGGACTGCCAATAATATTCATCTCTATAAATCATATCCCAGAATTGTAGGTGAAACAGGTGGCAAAGATTTTATTTTTGCCCATACATCAGCCGATGTAAAAGCTTTGGCAGTTGCCTGTTTAAAGGGTGCTTTTGAATTTCAAGGTCAGAAATGTAGCGCGGCTTCCCGTTTATACATTCCAGACAATCTTTACGACCAATGGTCAAAAGAAATGATGGAAATGTTGAATACGGTTAAAATGGGAGATGTGCAAGATTTTTCTAACTTCATCAATGCCGTGATAGATAAAGAAAGCTATGATAGAATAAAGGGCTATATCGAGCAAGCGGAAAAATCTGCTGACGCCGAAATTGTTTGGGGAGGAAAATGTGACGATTCCATAGGTTACTTTATCCAGCCAACCATTATTAAAACAACCGATCCGATGTTCTGCACTATGCAAGAAGAAATTTTCGGTCCCGTTTTAACCGTTTATGTATATCCTGAATGCGATTATCACAAAATTCTGGAACTATGCGATAAAACCTCTCCCTATGGTTTAACCGGTTCTATTTTTGCTCAAGATAGAAAAGCTATTTTGGAAGCGAACAATGTTTTAATGCACAGCGCCGGAAACTTTTATATAAATGATAAGCCAACTGGTGCAGTGGTTGGTCAACAACCTTTTGGCGGCGGGAGATCTTCCGGAACAAACGATAAAGCTGGCTCCGCTTTAAATTTGCAAAGATGGATTTCGGCTCGGTCTATAAAAGAGAACTTTGTTCCAGATTGCGATTATAGATATCCCTTTATGAAAGAAAATTAATAACCTGGCAAATATACCTAAATGGATTGCCGAATTTCGGTTCGGCAAATTCCATTGGGTATTTTTTTTACTCGTTATCAAACGCCCAGGTATAAAAAAGAAGTAGCTGGCATATTCCTTGGATTGGGTTTGCCGAAAACAAAAAATATTTGGCAATGAGTCAATTTATTATCACTTGCAACGCAGCCAAAATATTTTTGCTTGACATAATAACCACAGATTTATCTTTATGACATATAAATAGTCCTGGGAAAATAATGTGTAGGCAAATACAGGGAGATTGTAAATAATATTCCTGAAACCCTCTTTTTTGCAAAAGATATTTGCTTTATGGCTTTTTTTGATTATTTTAATGGTTAGGACAACAAGAAGGGAGTGATTATGAAAAAATCACTATCTATGAGCGTTATTATTCTAATTGGTTGGGCGTTTCTTTGGGCTATACCAAAACCCCTACAAATGGTTTCTGCATCCAAAGATAAGAAAGATGCTTTTGGCGTAGATTGTTTTCATCTTGAAGGTAATATTGCCTATTGTGTGGATAACGGCAGAGGAATAATCAAAGCATGGGATATTACCCAGAAGGCATTTTTAGGACCAGTTTTCATTAAGCTGCCTGTAGGGACAAAAATTAATGATCTTACTGGAGATGAAAATTCACTCTATGTGCTGGATTCCAAAGCCAGCGCCATTTATATATACAGCTATGAAGGCAAATATCTACGCACTATATCTACAAAGGGCTCTCCTGACATTCAGTTTGGCAATGCAATTCGCATTTTGGTAAATTACCAAGGATATATCTACATTTTAGATTCTGGACGCAATGAGCTTTTGTCTTTCACCAACGAAGGTATGTTTTTAGGCAAAGTTCAGGTTATGATGCCCCTTTCAATGTGCCTGAGCAAAGACCAGAAAATTAGAATTTTGGTTAATCTGGGGCAAAATCAAGCCGTTATTTTATATAATCAGGATTTAGTTTCAGATAATAGCATTGTGCTTGCCACGCCGGAAAATAAACCGGATAAGCTATTGGATGTAGCCGTCAATCAATATAACGAATTATATGTTATCTATTCAATCTGCACGAAAATAGGCAAGGTTGATGCGATGGGCAATTTATTGCCGCGCTCAACTTGGGGCTCTAAAAATAAAAACGAATCTATGGTGTCTTTTCAACAGCCGACAGCCATTAAAGCCATACCATATAATGGAAAAACCTTGGTAGGCATTCTCGATGGCAAAGTTCGTTCTTTGAAACTCTATGTAGATGATGAATATTCAAATACAAAACCTGTGGAAATACCTCAGCTCACTTTAAGACCCAAGTTATCTGAAAGCGATGAACCACAATCAATTGACTATCTCTATTTGAATGGCACAAAATATTATATCCACAAAACAACTATCCCTCAGGACAAAACCAAAAAAATAACCGACGCCATAACCTGCGTAGATAAGGACTCTACCATTTTCAATATTTATGCTGCCAAGGAAAAGAATAAAGGGGTTAAAGGGTTCAATGCCCTTGCCATAGATAATGACAAATTGTTAGCATTGGATACTAAAGCAAGCAAGGTTTTCGTTTATGACCGATTGAGCGGTGATTATATCGAGTCCTTTGCCAATAAGGGTTCTCAAAATGGTTGTTTAAATTCGCCCAAAAGCATTGCCGTTGATAAAGAAGGAATGATTTATATAGCTGACTGGGGAAATTCTCGCATAGCCGTTTTTGATGAAAATACCGCACATATTCGTAATATAGACCTCAAAAGCAAAGTCCTGAAACCCCAACTATTAAGAATTAGCGGACAAGACCTTTATTTTTTGGCTAATGACACTGTCATTTACAAGCTATCTTTAACGGAAGATAACACTCTGCAATTGGTAACCAGTGCTGGTAAGATATCTACTTTTGATCTGCTTTACGAAGACCGGGTGGGCTACATTGATGGAATTACTCAACAGCTGAACATCATCTATAATGGCATAAATGAACATCGCTATTTCGCCAAAAATGTAAAAGGCACTTTTCCTTGCTTCGCGGACATCAGTTTACTCCGTTATAATCCTTACACTAAAACACTCTTAATATGTGATAAAACAGCAAATTGTGCGCGGCTTCTTACTTTTTATTATAGCCCCCAGAAACCGCAGACCGTATTTTTTACAGTAAATTCCAGTAAACAAGCAGTGCTTTCCTGGGAAGTTGCAGAAGGTATTTCACGCTGGATCGTTACGGAGAAAAGAAGTTCAGAAATTTTTACTTACACAGTAAATGAACCCCACTTTGTCATTGATAAGCCCCAAAAAGAAATTTGCACATACACGGTTCAATCACTTTCTGCGGATAATAAAGCCGGTCCCTCTTCGGAAGAAATTGCAGATGCCTATTCTTATGCGCGCTATCTATCTGAAAACAAACATTATCCAGAAGCCGTTATAGCATTGCAACTTGCCTCCAAAACCTTTACGGGAGTTAATTTTGCCGAAGAAATAACCGATAATTGTTTGAAGGAAGCCCAGCTTTACATCAGCCGCAATGAATTTGAAAAAGCAATAGGCAGCATTGATTCACTGGAAAAAATTATTGGCGCAGGAATCGATACAGTAATTCAAAGAGCAGAAATATACAAAATGATGAATGCTTATAATCTTGGCATCGCAGCATTGGAAAGATATTCCAATCCCAACGATAAAAGTATTTTGCACGAACTGATTTCTCTGTATTATCTGGATGGAAATTACTATAAAGTTAAGGACCTCTGCAATATCTATGTAGAAAAATATAATCGGGATGCGGACATTTTACGCTATCAAGTTTATGCGGAAGAAAAAACGGAAAACTATCCTGCCGCGCTAAATTTTATGCGTGAATTGATTGCCCAAGAGGATAATCTGGACAATAACCTGAAAATGGGCGAACTTCTTCTAAAAAATAACGATTATGAGGCGGCTCTCAATTACCTGCAAAGATTAATGACCAAGTTTAACAATCAGGGCGCAGATGTTATTCAAAAGCTGATGGGTGATTGCTTTTTTGCCGCTGGAAATTATGCTTATGCAGTTGATAAATATACCGATGCCATTCATCTAAATCCCAGTGTGGCAGAATATTACTACTCTCTGGGGAGCGCTTATGCCAAAAATCGCAAAGCCAAAGAAGCAACCGAAAATTTTGCCATTGCTTATCAGAAAGTCCCCACCGATGTAAACTATGGCTTTGCATACGCTCAAGCCCTGGATAAAGAAATGCGTTATAGCGAAGCTTTGGCAGTGATGGATAATATTTATCAGTATATTGCCATAGATAGCACCACTACCGCCTATCACGAATTTTATCATGATTTATTAGTTAAAGAGCATCGTTATGATGATGCCTGGAGAGAAATTCAGATTGCTTTACAATATGACCCCGATAACCTCGTCATTCAGGATAAGGCCTTAAAAACAGAAGAAACCAGAAGATACTACAATGAAACCAGACCTGAAGTGGAAATATCTTTTTCGGAGTTTTATATATTATATCCTGCTTTGATTGGCTATTTTCAAACCCATCCCATAGGGACTCTAACTCTCTTTAATACACGCAACATATCTTTGGAACACATCACCGTAACCGTTACCATTCCTCAAATTACCGATCGTCCTTTTCAGACGATAATTCCCTCTTTGATGGGAGGGGCAGAACAACAGGTTGATATCATAGCTCCCTTAAATAAAGAAATATTGGATTTATGTAAATACGGACCAACTACTTTTGCAGTTGATATGCAGGTGGAATGGGTTTTTGACAAAAATGCCAAAAGCGATCACAAAAGCGGTGTAATCTATGCTCAAAGCATTAATTCCATGGACTGGAACGAGCGCAAACAATATGCCTGTTTTGTCAATCCTGCCGACGAAAATTTACGCAATTTCGTTAATACGCAAATAATCCAGCTTTTTCAAACCCAGCCAACTTCATCCTTAAACAAAAAAATCCAAAGAGCTGTTCAGATTTGGAGTTATTATAATGTAAACGGTCTTAAATACATATCCGACAATTCTTCTGCCAATTTAGCCACAAGTACCGTTGATTATGTTCAATTCCCCTTCCAGACCTTAAAGCAGAAGGCAGGCGATTGTGATGATTTACTTGTTTTATTAGCTTCCTCTTTATCGGTTATCGGAATCCAATGTGGATTTTTAGATATTCCAGGCCATGTTGTATTGGTTATGAATACCGGTATGAATACGGAAGAAATACTTGCCGGCGGTTTTGAATTAAACCGATTCATCTCCGACAATGGAAAATATTGGTTACCTTTGGAGACGACTCTTTTAGGCAAAGAATCATTTTCAGTTAGCTGGAATGAAGCTGCCAAACAATACAATCTATTGCTCAGCAAAGGTATATATCCAGAATTAATGGAGTTTGACACCCTGCATAAACTTTATCCTCCGGCTCCTTGCACCGAGTCAATTTCCCCTAAAGAATTTAACAACAATGTGCCAGCGATTTCGCAATACCAAAGAGATATGGAAAGCATTATGCTGATGGAAAAGCTTTCTCGCGAAGAAGAATTCATTGCCACTCTGCAAAAATATCCCACCAATTTTAATGTAGCCAATCAATATGCTCTTTGGTGCGTAGAGAACAATCGAGCTGAAAAAGCCGCAGAACTTTGGAATCATATCCTTGCAAAAGACCCTCAAAACCTTGCCGCTTTAATCAATCTGGGCAATTTGCAGCTGAATAATAATGATTTTGCTGCCGCCAGAACTAATTACTTGCAAGCAATGAGTTTGAACCAAAATACCGATTCGATATTAAGAAATCTCTGCATCTTGGAATTTAGATGCGGCAATCAAATCCAAGCAAGAGAATATTTTAACCTAATGAGTGATAAAACGATCCTCAAAAAAGTGAATCCTCAGATGTATTCTGAGCTATTGAACATAGGAGAATAACTATGAAGAAATTTATTCTTACTATCTTTATAATCGGAATGGCTTTATCCATTTTCGCCGTTTCCATAGGTAAAATCCGTTTTATGGTAGGCGAAGTTCAGTATAAAGCATCCGCCAATCTCACTTATAAAAAGGCAACTTTACATTCGGATGTGCAACCAGAAGGATATATAAAAACGGGACCAGATTCCAAAGCAGAAATTCAATGGAACAATGGCAGCGTTTCCATTATCGATGCCAACACGGAAATAAATATCAATAAACTGGAAACGGCAGCACTGTCCAATCCTGATTATAAAAATAAAATGTGGAATAGAATCAGCGCTTTAAGGGTTCAGAGCAATCAACGCACTGCCAGTAATGTTGCCGGCATTAGAAGAGAAGAAGCAGAATTTCTTCCTGAAAGCCAATTATTCTGGTTTTCCGAACCGCATTACAAAATAGAAGATGCACTTACTTATTTTGATAACAAGGACTATGCCAAAGCAGCTGACCTTTTTGAAAAAATCGTAGAACAAGCGCCTTTAAGTAAAGATGCCGAGCTCTCTCATACTTGTTTAATCTTAATTTATGACCAGCTTGGAGATGGCATCAAGCTGAAAAAGCACATTCAACAACTAAAGGAGGATTTTCCCGATAGCTCCACTTTGGATAGTTTACCACCTGAAAATTGACAGATAGAGCTTCTATGCCCCACTTTCGTTATTACTTAATAGCTCTGTTAATTCTGGTCATATCCCTTCTCCTGCCTTATCTGCCGGTATTTAGCATTTTACTGAAGACCTTGGATTTAGGCATTTATGATAATATTTTGCAAGCATATAATACTTTCACTCACGACGAAAATGAAGGGGTTTATGATCAGATCTGCATAATAGACATAGATGAAAAAAGCATCAAGGACTTAGGCCAATTCTCTTCTTGGCCCAGCATATTTTTTGCCGATTTAGTCAACATCCTGGCTGAAGATAAGCCACTGGCGATTGCTTTTGATGTTTTTTTCACGGAAACCGATAGCATAAAAGGTTTTGCGCGCCAGCGAATGTCCGCTCGCTTTGATAAATTGGGCCCAAATCCGGAACATATTTTGGATGCTTTTAGCACCGATAACAATTTTACCGAGGCAATGAGAAATGCGGGAAATGTATATTTGGCAATGTTTAATAGCGATTATCCCTCTTATACGGGAGCGTTGCCTGACAAATTGATTGCGTGGAATATTCAGCCCAAATTTTATCTCAATTTGCAATACCCCGTTCCTCCTATTGCAGAATTTACCAAAGCGGCAAAAGGAATTGGGTTTGGAAACATTACACCTGATGTTTCAGGAAAAATACACGATTATCCTCTTTTTTTTCAATACAACGGAAAGATGTATGTAAATTTCAGTATGCAGCTCTGTTTAGATTTATTAGGCATCGATAAAATTGAAGTGAACCGAAACTGCAAATTGATTTCCGGAAAGGAAACGGTGAGTGAGTTACCCTTAAGTCCCGAGGGGTTGTTTTATTTTAAATATTATGGGCCTGGCCACTCTTTTCGTTACATTTCTTTTTCCGATGTTTTGTTTCACAGGATACCGAAAGGTTATTTTCAAGACCGCATAATTTTAGTGGGGACTTCTGCCTACGGATTGAAAGACAACAAAATAACACCTCTCGACAGAAGCTACCCAGGAGTAGAATTACATTCCACTTTTATGTGCAATTTGCTGGAGGAGGATTATATACACTGGATAAACAATTGGTGGCTTTTAGGCATCAATATCGTCGTCTTGATTTGTCTGGCATTCATCATTCCTCGCAGTAAACCATTATTTTCGATCGGATTATTTCTCTTTATTTCCCTGCTTTCCCTGCCCGCAGTTTATATTTTGTATGCAAAAGCAAGTTATACTTATACTTATTCCACGCTTCTTATTCCTTGGGTATTTGGCTTTTTAGCAATGTTTTTCACTCAGGCACACGAACAGGGCAAAGAAAAAAAGAAAATTAGAGATGCCTTTGAACATTATGTTTCCCCTGAGGTCATCGGTCAAATGATGAAGGAACCGGAAAAACTAAAAGCGGGGGGAGAAAAGAAATACATAAGCGTTTTATTTGCGGATGTGCGTAATTTTACCACTCTCTGCGAACAGTTAACTCCCACAGAAATAACATCTTTTATGCACAAGTATTTTAACCTTGCCACACAAATTATCATAGAGCAGAGAGGAACTCTCGATAAATATGTGGGCGATGCCATCTTAGCTTTATTTGGAGCACCGGTTACTTATGCAGGTTTTGAAATTAATGCCGTCCAAAGTGCTCTTTCCATTTGTGAAATATCCTCCGTGCTGCAAGAGGAATATCAAAACCACCCCATTCTGCACAATTTCCAAATTGGAATCGGCATTGCCACGGGAGAAATAATTGTTGGCAATATCGGCTCTGATAGAATTTTCAACTATACCGGCATCGGCGACAAAATGAATTTCGGTTCTCGCTTGGAAGGACTTAATAAATTCTATCAGACCTCAATTATAATAGACGATTTTACTTTTCAGGCAGTGAAAAATAACTTCTTCTGCCGTCATTTGGACCGTGTGAAAGTGAAAGGAAAAAATGAGTCCTGTGATATTTACGAAGTTATAGATACCTCTGCAAATATGCAAAATAAACCCGACCTCGCCCAAATATTCCATCAATATGAATCCGCTTTAAACTTGCTGATTGCCAAACATCAAAGGGAAGCAAAAGCCCTGTTTGAAGAGGTCTTGTTGCTTATGCCCACTGATGAACCAACCAAAATTATGCTAAATCGCTTTGATATCATTAATTGGGACACTTGGGATGGCGCCTGGCAATTTGAGAGCAAATAAGCTCCACCCATATCTTATGTCCCTTTTACCGATAATTATCAGCGTTTCAATGAAGTAAAATTTAAATTATGGTTATGTCTCAAAGGTTGGTGTAAAATTAGGGAAGCCAGATGATGAAAAAGGTTGAGCTGGATCCCGCTCTTTGTTTTGACGATTCAAACCAAATTAAAGAAACAAGGAGAAGATCATGGCTCAACCCAAGAGAAAGAAAGATGAGCAGGCGGAATTAGTCAAGCTAATTCAATTGCTAATTCCGGGAGATTTTGCTAAAGTGTTGGAACACAGCATACAAAGGATAGTTGAAGAAGAAGTTAGTATGAAACTTGAAGCAAAACCGTATCAACGAACGGCAAAGAGGACTAACTATCGAAATGGATACAGAGAGAGAAAGGAGCCACTCGTAACCGGGATAGGACCAGTGAACATAAGCATACCTAAGTTAAGGAAAGGAAGTTTCTATCCGGCAATTTTGGAACAATATCAGCGAGTAGATAGAGCTTAAAAGCCCGTGGTTTGGAGAGAGCGGATCTTTGGATTAGCGATGAGCATGACGGTTTGATAAAGTCAATAGAGGAATGCTTTCCTGGACAGTTAAGACAACGCTGCATTGTCCACTGGATGCGCAATACCCAGAGCAAAGTATCAAAGGCAGACCTACTGTGGTTACTACCACTATTAAAAGACCTAGTAGGTTCCAGAAACAGGGAGTCGTTTGAGTTGGCTTGGAGAGAGCGTAACCGGGTTGTCCGGGCAAAAGGAAGAGACAAATATTTGGATTGGTTGGATGCTACTTACCATGATATCTCAGTTTATCTTAATTTCCCTACGGCACACTGGAGCAGGATAAGGTGTACCAACTCACTGGAGCGCATAAATGAAGAGTTGAGGCGGAGAGAGAGATGTATCAGAATATTCCCGAATGAAATGAGTTGCTTACGGTTGTTTGGTTCTATACTACAAGGATATGCAGAGGATTGGATAAGTGGGAAATTGTATCTTTCAGAGCCATTGGAAAGGATCAAGGAAAACCTGATAAGTCCTATACCGTTTGATTCGCCGCGACAAGGTAGCTTTTGATGAAAAAGAACTTGACTAGGATTGACAAGACAAAGATAATGCATTTGTTAGTATGTACTAACATAGATTGTGAGAAACAAGGATGATAAAATGTTCTCAAACAACCTGAAAAACAACGAGCTGGAATTTTACACCAACATTTGGGACTCAACAGAAGTGATGCTGGTATTAGCAAAAAAGGTCTATCTATACAAAGCCAAAGATGAGCTTGGTCCTGAGCCCAATCCCGGAGAAAGGGGGTCAGAGCAAACACCTGATGAACCCGGTATAGATACTGGAACCGGAACTGATAAAGGTCAGACCCAAACTAATCCTCAGCCCGAACCACCACGCTTTGATACTATCAAACTTAGCGGAGAACTTCCGTATGAGCTTTGGAACAAGTTCTCCAGATCTGTTCTCACAAAGCTTAATGCAACCAGTAATGGTCTTGTTATCAAGATAGATATCAAAGCTGAGGCGGAATCCAATCGCTCTGAGAATAGTAAGAAAGTGCTCGTGAGCGGGATACAAGAGGTTAAGCTGGATTACAAGAACAAAATTGCTTTGAACGGAATTAAATAAAAGGAGATTCTTATGAATATTCAGTACGAATGGCGCCCCAAACCTTTTTTCGATATCATTCGCGATTGTAAAGAAAATGCTATAATACTTGTCCCTGATATACAACGACCATTTGTGTGGACTCCCGATAAGGTAATACTATTAATGGATTCAATTTTTAGAGGATGGCCATTTGGCTCAGTTCTGATGTGGGAAGTTGGATCATCTGATTTTCATGAAAATCGTGGGATCCCTTACAGAACATTCTGGAGGGATGTTGATAGAGTAAATGGGGCCGACACAGGCTTCTTAGAGAAAAATGATGAAAAAAAATACATGGTATTGGATGGACAACAGAGAATTCAAAGTTTGCTCTTAGCCTTGGGAGAATTTGGAAGCGGCTTCAAAATGTTCGATCATGACTGGGCTGCTGTTTTGCCTGAGCCACGAAAAATCAGGACGAGTACTAGATGGTCTAGGGCATCTTTATTTTTTGATAGTGCAGCTTTTCTGTCAGAATATAAAATTCGTGAACGTGTAAAAGACATTGAAGTTAAGAATGTCCTCGCATGGGTTATTATTGATAAAGAAAGAGACGCTCCAAATCATGAAAAATATGAAAGTCCTCTTCCATACTTGCAAAAGAACGACCGGGGATATATTCGTTTTTCTGAGATTTGGAATATGGTTAGCCCTCGACAAAGCGAGGATTATTATCAGGAAAAGATAAAGAGTGATTTTTGTAATAAAATGTCTAAAGAAATGCTTGATGAGGTCACCAAACCACTTTCAGCCTTTATGCGCGACATTGATTCGGTAAAGTACTATTACAAAATACAAACTCAAGAGATATCTGCTTTTAATGAAGATCAGTGTAATAGAGATGAATATGATGATGCTATTGTCCAGATATTCACAAGACTAAATTCGGCTGGCCGAATCCTAACAAGAGAAGAAATAACACTTGCGTGGCTTAAGGTAGGATGGGACAAAGCAGGAGCCAAAATTGACGAATTAAAAGCCTCTGTAAATAAACTGATTGATGGTAGAAAATTTGTTGATACAGATGATATCGTTAGATTGTTATCATTTGTATGGACTACTTTGTTTAGATCAGACAGTTTTGCCGGAAGCATCCTGAAAGATAAAGATCTGCTAAAAGGATATCTGTTAAAACAAATGGCATCAGATTTATCAGCAGCTTGGGAATGTCTTGATGAGTCCTTTGAACATACAATTGAAATGCTTATATCCCATAATTACGGAGGAATTCTTAGTTCTTTTAATTCAGTGATTGTTGCTATGACATCATATCTCATATTCTACCAGAAATATCATTCACAAAAATCCCGATTGAAAGAAACCGAGAAGGATGATGTATTGAAAAGAGCTGATCATGTGTTCAATTCATTCATTGATAGATGGCTTTTTGGATCAGATTGGGCAAAAGTATGGTCTTTTATCTCCAATTTTCAAACGTATGCAAACATTCTGAAAGAATGCAATAGCAAAGTTCATAGCAGTAATGATTTATGCGATGTTATCGATTTGTATGAGAAATGTACTCAAGACCTACTTGAGCAAATTTCTGATAGGGTAATTAAAGAAATCAATGATTCTGAGGTAGATGATAGAAGCAAAGTTCGTTTATACAAATCTAAACTGTGGATATGGCAGAGACTTGATAGTCAAAGATGGAACAACTCTATTGTAATGCTTAGAAAAGATTTAGATGCTCGCAGTTGTGAAGTGGACCATATGATATCAGCTAAATGGTGGGAGAACTATTTGGATTCAAACTTAAATACATTAGTTCCAAGTGTCTTAGAAAATAAAGAAGATGCCAAAAACATTATTAATAAATTGGGGAATTGCTCATTGCTGGAGAAGAACTTTAATATATCGAAGAGAACGAAACCAATGGGTTCCTTTCTTGAGGAAATCTATGAAGTTAAAGAAGATAAGATGACAAAAGAAGACTGGCAAAAATCAATGTTGGTTACTGATGCTTTAGCCCATCCTGAGCGACAAGACGATATTCAAGGCATTGTAGACGCCATCAAGCAACGAGATAATAGCATCAAAAAAGAATTAGTTGATTTTATAAATGGAAAACGAATTAGGAGTGATATTGATAAAGATCCTCGGTGATTGGGGTCTACAACTATATGGACATTTAATTAATATTGAATATGTTGATCTATTGTATTGTAAATGGTGTCGCCGTTGGCGATGCCCTTGGCTTCCCTGTCCAGTTTGAACCCAGATCCCAGCGCAGGAAGAGTCCAGTGGTAGGAATGGGCAAATACAAAGATGAAGATGGGCAGATCAGGTCATTTAGTGAAGAACTAACTGGACTTTGGTCGGACGATACTTCCCTGACCTTATGCTTGGCAGAGAGCCTATTAAACGGTTTTGATTTAAAGAACCAGGCAGAGAGATTCGTAGCATGGCTTGATAAGGGTTACCTATCTGCCCGGTATAGAGCATTTGATGTGGGACTACAGACTACAGAGAGCATTGCCAGAGTCAGGGCTATCCTGGAAAGTGGGCATTATACTGAGCTGGAGCATCTTGCCAGTGATGCAGATGAATACTCCAATGGCAATGGCAGTCTGATGCGCATCTTGCCACTGGTATTGTATATCAAAGGAATGCCTACCCAGCAGCAGTTTGATCTGGTCCGCAAGGCCTCCGCCCTCACTCATCCTCATATCCGTTCCGCTATTTGCTGTTTCTATTACCTGAAAATGGCGGAGTATATAGTCGACGGGTTGGACAAAAACAATGCCTACTCTCAGGCTCGCATGGAGACCAATACTTTGATGAAGCAGATAAACTGCCCGGAAAAGGAATTTGATATCCTGCACCGGTTGCTGGAGGTGGATATTGGCAGTTTGAGCGAGGATGAGATCGATTCCGGAAGTTATGTTGTTTCCACTTTAGAAGCCAGTATCTGGTGCCTACTAACAACGGATACTTATCCTGAAGCGGTTCTGAAAGCTGTTAATCTTGGTGATGATTCAGATACCACAGGAGCCATCACCGGAGGTTTGGCAGCCCTGCTGTATGGCTACGAGGCGATTCCCAAAGAGTGGATCGGCAAACTGAAGAAGCCCGAATTGATAGAGGACATCGTTAATCGCTGGCAGAATCGGTAGAGCTTACTCCGAAAGAAGAGCCGGGACACAATCCCGGCTCGAAACAGAACTGCTCAGGGTTTCTCAGATTTGATTATCTTCTCCAGATAGGCAAGCACCGTTTCCCGGTTGAGTTCCCAGACAGGGGTTTTCCAGAAGCTGCTGAAGCACTTGTCAAAAATGCCATCCAGATCGATCTCCAATTCCTCCGTGAGTAGCTTCATTTCTTTGTTCAATGGAACTATTCTACGCTGATACTCTACATTATTTATCAGGCCTGCTTTCAATTCTTTTCTGATAGCCAGTATGTTTTCCAAGGCGGTTGTCCTGCGTTGCGTCAGTTCTTGGGCTTCCGGACTGAAATGCTTCGCGTAGGAAACCTTGAACTTATAATCATTTAATGCTGCCAGCAACCGTTCCTTGTGCCCCTCCACATAGTGGCAGAATCGATATA
>JBDKSF010000004.1 GCA_039680785.1 Candidatus Cloacimonas sp. | reverse complement strand
ATTGATGCTTGCCAAAAAGCGAAAAAAAATCATAAACCGATTATTATAGGTTTGGGGGGACATATCATCAAATGCGGTCTGGCTCCTTTGCTTATTGAAGCAATGGAAGCAGGTTTTGTATCCGGATTTGTTTGTAATGGTTCCGTTGCTATTCATGATTATGAAATTGCTTGCTTTGGCAATACCTCTGAAGATGTTTCCGTTGCCTTATCAGATGGCTCATTTGGAATGGCGGAAGAGACGGCAAAGGGTATTAATGGAGCCATAAATATGGGCTTTGAAGAAGGTTTGGGTTTAGGGGAGGCAATTGGTAAAGCTCTCCAAGATCAGGCAGAAAATAAAGAATTATCATTACTTACCTCTGCTTACCAATTTGGAATCCCGGTTTGTGTGCAAGTGGCAATTGGGACGGATATTATTCATCAAAGTCCTTATGCCGATGGCAAAGCGATTGGTGATTGTTCGATGCGTGATTTTAGAATTTTTGCGGAAATGGTTTCTAAACTGAACGGGGGAGGAGTGTTTTTAAATTTGGGCT
The DNA here is from genome assembly GCA_039680785.1 of Candidatus Cloacimonas sp. Lineage (NCBI taxonomy): Bacteria > Pseudomonadati > Candidatus Cloacimonadota > Cloacimonadia (SeqCode) > Cloacimonadales (SeqCode) > Cloacimonadaceae (SeqCode) > Cloacimonas (SeqCode) > Cloacimonas sp. (SeqCode). Next base: position 17,717 of record JBDKSF010000004.1, on the reverse strand, counting down.
CGGCAGTTATTATTCCTGAGGTCTTTTTGAAAGCATTAACGGTTGCCCGAAACATCTATGGTGAAGTTCAAGATTTTACAACTGCCGTTTTTGATTTTAATGTGCACTATCGAGCAAAAGTTAATGTGGCAGAGCGTCCTGTGCAAAATGGGGGAAAGGGATACTATTTTGTAGGTCATAATGAAATAATGGTGCCGTTGCTGCTGAAAGGGATTTTGGAATAGTTCTATATTTTCTTTGCCAATAAAAAATAAGGTGAGGTGGACGGCAAAATCCACTTCACCTTATTATTTTTACATTTAAATCTATTCTTGAGGCAACCATTCATCCAAAACGGTAGGTTTTTTATCGGGAGAAGGATCATCAACAGAATAGCTTCTATCGGAAAGATTGAAGATAATCTTAATGTCAGCTTTTCCATAATCGGGTAAAGAAATTGCCGTTATAGTTTTATCATCAGGAGAATATTCAAACTTAAAATCCTTATTATTAATATCGCCCAGATTCAGTTCTTCCAAAGTGATGGGGTAATCGCCAAATTCATCTGCTTTACGATAACTTTCCATAGCAGCAATGATCTTCTCGAAAGTAGGAACTATATTTTCAAATTTTTCCTGAGCGATCGCTTCGTTTGCCTTATCTATTTGGAGCTGTTGTAAACCAAAATAGAACACAAAAACCAAGCCCACCAGCATAAGGATCATAATTAGTTCTACCAAAGAAATCCTGGTAGAGAAATCAGCCATAGAAGGCATCTTTTTTACTTTCAATTCTTTTTCGCGTTGAACATTATCCGGCATTCTATCCTCCCGGGTGATTATCATTTTTTGCAATAAATTTAAAGTTCTACTTTTTGTCAAAGGAATTGTTAAAAAAGGACAAGATAGCTTGGTGGAACTTCCTTAACTTACACGAAGAGAAGAGATATAAAAAAAAGTTTTCAAGCTTTTTGCGAAGAGGAGAAAAATGTGTTTATCTCTAAATGCTTTAGGGGAAAAGACACTTTTTTTTCGCTCAATTAAAAACCCCAAAACCGGAAAGAACGAGACAGCATAATTTCGTGGCTGGTCTTTTTTTCTTGGGCGGCATATTTTAGGGTATAAGATAACCGATAATCTTTGGGGAGAATAAGACGAATTGACGCTTCATTGGAAACAAGGATGCGGGTGCGTTTTTGTAAATTTGTCGCTTCTTGTAATTCCAGCATATAATCTAAAAATAAACTGCTGCCCAAGTATTTGCTCATCGAAACGGAAAGATTATTCAGCAAAATTGAAGAACTAAATTTGGCAATGTCGGAACTGAGCTGATTCATATCTGTATAATTGGCAAATTGTTTGGGATTATTGCTATATTCAGTATAAAGATTTTGAATGAAACCAGCGTTTATGGAAAAACTATCCAAGCGTAAAGTGCGACGCATATAATTTTCGATGGGGGAAAGGAAAGGAGTAAACAATGAAGCGTCCAAATTTCCTGAAAGAAGATTTAATGCTTCATCTTGCCATATTTCTCCTTGGGTTTGATCTGGTGATTCTGTGCCGGTATAACGCAAACGAGCCAAAATTTGACTGATGGTTTTGTCTTCGGGGTTATCACTGGTTAAATTTAATTGCAAACGCTCCATAAAACTCTTGGTGAGATCTTTGGAAGTAATGGCAGAAAGCGTTATCATAGAACCATCCGGCGCTCGTTTATAAAATATGCCTTCCAAACCCAATAGGTTTTGAGAATCCGCCAAAGTGAGGTTTGCATTATCCACTTGAAAGACGGTTCCAAAAATATCTACAGTTCCCTGTTCTGAAGAAAAAGATGCTTCCTGAGCAATAAAAGAGACGCCATCGTAAATTAGATGTAAATAACTGCCCGGAACCACTTTTAAATTTGCCGGGTAGGTAACATACTTAACATTCTCTCCCACAACGAGTTTTACATCCAAAGTGAAAGGTAGAGGGGAGGGCTCAGCGTTGTCTTTTTTGTTATTATTCCCCACGGAAGTAGCCAAAGTAAGTAAATTTTCCGTATGCGGAGGGTATAAAACATCCGTATTGGAAGCAACAACCTCGCCGCTAATTTTCATTTGATCAAAAGGTCCTTTGATTGTTGCATAACGACTGTTTTGTCCTCGTAAAATGACTTTGGTTAAGGAGCGCGGGGTTGTATATTCTGGAATATTGATTAGAATACCGGGCTCTTCACACATTGCTCTGAAAACGCCCAAATCCAGAAATCCGAGGATAAAATGCTCACTATTGTCAGCTTCAAAGATGTTGTTAAAAATGAGTTTTCCTTCTCCAATCTGGGCTTGACCATACTCAATAATGACTCTGTTTTTGTCAAAACCACCTCTGATATTGATTTTGGATAAGGGCTCCGTTTGATCTTGCAATTGGATAAATCCATTACTTATGTTTAGTTTTCCGCTGGAGACCAAAAACTGATCATCTTTTGTTCCGAGAGAAACACTTAACGCTGTTTTGCCTTCTGCATCCACAATATAAGGCGTCAATTTTTTCAACCAGCTGAACAATTCGCAAGTAGCAGATAAATTCAGCTCTTCCGGTCCCTCATAAAATTCATTGTAAAGAATATTATAGTTTATTGCTCCGGAGCCAGAAAGTTGTAAAAGTCCTGGTGACTGAACCATTAAACTATCCACAACCAATTGGCGAGGGGTTTGCCTTCCCTTGATTATCACTTTATCTATCGTATAATCTTCAATTACAATATGTTGCGAAGTTAAATCCGCTCTTAGCTCCAAATCGGGTTTTTCACTCTTGTTCTTTTTCCAAGTAATTCCGGCGGTGCCATCTAAAATTCCTGTTAAAGGAGAATTGATGATAACATCTTGAAAAGCGAGGTCTTTAATGGTGGCATTCAAATTAGCGGATAATTCTGGCAAAAGAGATATCTTACCTGTTAAATCCAGAATATTTTGCTGCGGATTCTTGATTTTGCTGAAAACCAGTATATTATTTAGCGGACCGTTCATTCCCAGTTCCAAAGAAAAAGGTGTTACGGCTAAAAGATCAATATAAGACAAGAAAACATTGGCTCTTAACTGTTGCATATTATCCCGATTGTATTCAGCAAAAACATTCAAACCGTAAAATTCGGGCAGATTTACATCCAGATAAGGATAATAGTGAATAATATCCAGATAACTGAGATTGGTGATATTAAGAGCAAAATTCATATCCTCGTAATTCTTTAGGTTAATGGCACCGCTCAAATTGATCAAGTCATTAATCTTCAAACCTTGTATGGTGAGTCGGTTATCTTTCAGCATAGCAGCCAGTTCAAAATTTAGGGGCTGATTATTCACTGTTCCGTCCATACCGCTTAAATATATACTGGCATCTTTGGTTTTATAATTGAAGGTTCCTAAGGCATCCAAATTGGTGACGACTGGCACCGGCTTATCCAGTTTGAGACCTAAAAGGGTCTGCATTGTTATATTATCACCGTTAATTACGGCTCTTACTTCTCCATTCAAATTGGGATTTAGTTCCATAAGTTGGGGTAGAGCATATATTTTTGCAGCGTCTAAACTATCAAATTCCGCATCTAATAATAGGTTACGATCAATAATATCACCTGTTACTTTAACATTGAATCCATTATCACCTGATATGTAAGCATCTAAATATATATTGTTCTCTTCTGGGACGGGTATTAATTTTACTTTTCCATTTATCCCTTTCAGGTTTAGCGGGTCGTAAATAATGTCCGTTTGTTTGATGGTGGCATCCACATAAGGATATTTACCCCATAATTCAGCATAAATGTCTAAATTAGCCGTTGCCAGATAAGTATCAACTTGGGGAGAAATGGGTTTGGTCTCGATATGAGAATCTAAAATCATATTTAGGGGGTTGAATTTCCCTGCAATATTCACTAATTGATTGTCAAATACAAGTTCCTGAACGGTAAAATCAAGATAGTCATTTTGGTAAATTCCGTTCAAATTCAGATTACTAAAAGCGTATTTTTGATAGCTGGAACTTTCGGATACGATGTTTACTTCAAATTCTGGTTTATCTATTGTGCCACTGCCATTTACTTTGGCTGAAACCATACCCTGCAAATCTTTATTTAGCATAGCTAAATCAATGTTGGCTAAGATATTTGCGCTCTTAACATTAATATTTCGGTTTAAGTTACTTACCTTAACTTCCCCTGAAATAGTGCTGCTGCCGATATTACTTTTGGACAAAGACAAGCTTAAATCACTGCCATTAGTTTTCAGCCATAAATAGGGGACAAGAACTGGATATTTTTGGGCAAAAAGTGTTTCTGTGCCCCATATCTGAGCTTCTGCGTTATACTTTAGGGGAGAATGTAAAGAGTCCTGTTTTAGAGAAGCAATTAGAGAAATTTCTGTCTGCACATTTTGTAAGTCAGGATGCGCAATGTAAAGAGGACGAAAAGTTACAATCTCTGTTTCCATCGAAGCAAGGCATCCCTTATCCAACTTACCGGTGGCAAAAATTTTCCCTCCTCTTGCGCTTAGGGCATTTAGCTTAACATCGGTATGGGATTTATTGTTGGCGGTCAGATTTATACCCGTGAAACTCTCAGATATGGCTAACTTGCCATCTTGTATAATTTTAACCGGTATTTTAGCAGAAATTACTGCTGATCCCTCGCTTATTTGCAAATGCTTAAAGTAATTAGTAAAATCAGGAAGAGTAAACGCTTTCTTCGGTTTATGAGGTTTTGGCTCATAAAGGTAATTGTAGTGAACAACCGGTTTATATATCTCTATGTCCGTAATTAGTTTACTGGTCTTGAAACCGGATAGCAAATACCGAGTTAAGTTGTATTGAATGTTAAGGCGTTCAACCTCAATCGCTATGCTACTATCGGCAGAAGTATAAGATACACTTTTGGTTAATAACTGACGGTCACTGAAATGCAATTCTCCGATGGATATGTCGCCTTTCGTCAATTTACTTAAGTAATCGGCTAAAAAGTTTTTAAAATAGTTACGCAGACCAAAGCCATACCAGGCAAGAAAGAATCCTGTGTTTATCACCAATAAAATCAAGACAAAAATCAGAAATTTTTTAGAGCGTGGCATAATGTTTTGCTGTTTACCTTATTTCCAGTTTTCCTTCCGCTAAATTATAAATCACTTGTGCCTTAGATGCATTACTTACATCGTGGGTGACAATAACGAAGGTTTGACCGCGCTCTTTATTCAATTTTACCATAAGGTTCCAAACCTCATTGCTGTGTTCAGGATCCAGATTACCGGTTGGCTCATCTGCCAAAATGATTTTTGGGTTATTTATCAAAGCTCTGGCAAGTGCTACGCGTTGTTGTTCACCACCACTTAATTGATTGGGATAGTGTGTAATGCGCTCTTTCAAATCAAGTGATTTCAAAAGTTCTGAGGCATATTTTATTGCTTTAGAGCTACTTACTCCAGAAATAATCATCGGCAAGGCAACATTTTCTTGTGCATTAAGGTCTTCTACTAAGTAATGAAACTGGAAAACAAAGCCCAGTTCCAGATTACGAATTGTGGCGGCTTCAGACATACTTGCATCAATGAATCTGCCATTTATCATTATTTTGCCTGTGTCAGGAGTATCCAACAGACCCAAAAGATGTAGAAGAGTGCTTTTTCCAGAGCCGGATTGTCCTGTAATACATACAAGTTCCGCTTCTTGGATTTCAATCGTGGTTTTACGCAGAACATTGATAGTTTGATTGCTATCTATATAACTTTTGCAGAGGTCATAACCTGCTAAACAAATCATTTATAAATCCTTTTAATTAAGCTTAGTAACCATACCATAATATAATCATTATTAAGGGTTGCGCAGTAATTCTATAATGTCCAATTTATCTATCTGCTTAAGGGGAGCGTAAATAAAAATAATAACTAAAGCCGCGGATACGGTAAAAATAATGAGTTGATTGGTGAATGAGATGGTGCTATTCAAGCTGTCTATAAAATAAACATCTCCCTTCAGTTGATAGAAGTTTTGTTTTTCTATAAGCAAAGAAAGGAAAGCGCCAAAGAGTTGTCCTAACACAATAGCCAGTAAAGCGGAAAGCCCAACTTGGAAACTGAGAACCTTTTTTATCGAGCTTTTTTTAGCACCGAGGGTTTTAAGGACGGCTATTTCATTCTTTTTGTCCAAGATGATGGTAGTAACTGCAGAAATTACATTAATACCTGCAATTAAAACCAAGAAACAGAATATGATAAAGATCAGCCATTTTTCCATTGTCACCAAATGCAGTAAACCCGCGCTGAAGGTCTGCCACGGATAAACTGAGTAATTACTGCCAACCAAGGTCTGGATATTTTGGGCAATTTCAGGTGCTTTATCTATATATTCTGGGTTTAAGCGAATTTCCAGTTTACTGAAACCAGATTGAGTTTTTAGCATCATTTCGGCATCTGAAAGATTGGTAATGACGAGAGAACGATCTGTTTCATAAAATCCACTGCTGTATATGCCAACAATGGGCAAGAAGTATTCGGAAGGAAAAATACCTAAAGCGGAAATATTGTCCAGACGAGTGAAAACTACTTTCAAAGTATCGCCAATGTCTTTTCCCAGTTCTTTTGCCAAGTAGTTACCCACGATAACTTCTCCCGCAGCAGGTATTTTTTTGCCTTTTTGGATATATTTTGCTTGCGAAAAAGGGATGCCTGGTTTAAAATCGTAAGCATTCAAGGTTGCCCCTCGCACTTTTTCTTTACCTGCAGTCATAACAGGATAACTTAGGAGAGGCATAACCTGTTGAATTTCTTTTCTATTCTCTATTTTTTTGATCAATTCGTCTGCTTTATAAACAGGTATCAAATTCTGATTATCATTTGTTAGTGTTATATGGGGAAAAGTTCCCAGTAAAACTTCTTTTAGAGTGTGCTCATAACCTTCAAACAAATTCAAACCGGCACTCAAGATTCCTACTGAAAGAATAATTCCCAGAATCATAAACACAAAACTGAATCTTAAAAGATTGCGCTTAGGGGAGTTTAAATAGCGGCTTAGGAAGAAAAGTTCCAGTTTATTCATTGCCCTGTAGCAGAATTTAATTGTTTAGCTTGTTCTGGTTCTTTTTGCTCCATATTTACATATTGCGCTATGGAAACAGGTAAGCGATTTCCTTGGCGAAAACGGTTCACTATTAATTCCGAAATCAAACCCATAGAGATAAATTGTAATCCGCCCAGAATCAATAAAATACCTAAAAACAAAAGAGGCCGATTGGATAGAGGAATTCCCATAAAAATTTTCAACACTGCCAGATAGATACTTATGATCAGTCCCAGAAAAGTAGAAAATATCCCTATGCGCCCGAAGAGATATAAAGGACTCTTACTGTATTGCGTAATCATTTTTACCGTTAACAAATCAAAAAAACCACGCAGATAGCGTTCTTTGCCAAATTTGCTTTTACCGTATTTACGCGGACGATGAGCTACTATCATCTCACCAACTTTATAACCCAAAGAATGAGCTAAGACAGGTATGTAACGATGCATTTCACCATACAGGATTAGTTCTTTTTCCAAAGGGTGACGATATGCCTTAAATCCACAATTATAATCTCTTAGCTTGAGATGAAAGGTTTTTGCGGTTACAAAATTGAATAGTTTAGAAGGCAAGGTTTTATATATAGGATCGCGTCGTTTGCGTTTCCAGCCCGATACAAGATCGAAACCCTCATTTAGTTTGATTATGAAATTGGGAATTTCTTTCGGATTATCTTGCAGGTCTGCATCCAGTGTAAAAATAATATCCCCGGAGGCATAATTGAAACCAAACTGTAAGGCGGTCGCTTTGCCGAAATTGCGTCTGAACCTAATAACTTTTACTTTTATATCGTTAGCTGCCAGTTGTTCCATAATGGTAAAACTGGCATCAGTAGAACCGTCATCCACAAAGATTATTTCGTAATCATACTCTTTTATGTTTTGCAATATCTCTGTATATAGTTCCACCAGTGATTCTTGCTCATTCAAAACCGGTATAATAAAGGATAATTTCATATCTGCCCTGTCTTTAAATTACGATACTCAGCAAGGTCATCACCAAAGCTGAAACGATCGGAATTTTAATATTATCGTCTATTGGAATATTGCTCAATTCCGCCAAAGTTGCCGCTAAAGCACCAAAAACAGCTAATAAAGGATTAGCCAGCCAAAAAATACCGAAAATGGAACAACTGACAAAACAAGCCAAGCTACCTTCCAAACTTTTATCCTGCTTGAGATACATTCGTTTTCCAAACTTTATTCCTATTAAAGCAGCAAAAGTATCACCCAGCGTTAAAAATGCCATAGCACAAGAGGCAATCAACGGAGGGAAAAAAGCGATGCAAAGCACTGCTGCAAAAATCATATAAGTGGCACCAGTAAAATCTTTTAGCTCATGTTTTCTTAAAATTATGCCAAAAATGCGATAAAATGTTCGATGGAAGTCCTTTTGCCAAAAACGGTAAAACTCAATCACTAAACTAATCGTAAAAGCATTCAATAAAATGGAGAAACCCCAAGCCCGATTAAAAGAGAGCAAATACCTGTAACCCAGCGGAATAACTAAACTGCTTAGATGAATGGATTTTCTAAGGGTTTCACCAAACTGGCTCAAATGCTGATGCCTCCTGTGCTTTTATTCATTAGCTTGCCGCCAGGAGAGAACTTTTATTAAATTGGGGGCTTTCCAGAGAGCCAATATATCTTCTTTTCCAGTATCCGGAAGTTCTTTTCCTGCACTATCCAAAGTGAGGGAATTCATAAGCTCCACTTTGGATATTTTACGAATGAAAAGGGTTGGTTCAGGATTTAGCTGTCCCCAAGGCAGTAAAATTTCTAATTTCTGCCAATTTTCACGGTTGATATCTTTTAAGCAGACCTCTGCATCATAGCTAAAATCGGCTATTTTAGAGGGATTGAAGTTTTTTTGAAGGTAAGTATTAAAACAATCTAAAAAAGCATCGTAATTTTCTGGTTTCATTGTAAAACCGGCAGCTTTGGGATGTCCTCCAAATTGTTTTAAGTGCTTTTTACAATGGGTAAAAGCATCCATTATGTTAAAACTCTCACTGCATCTTCCTTCGCAAACAGTATCACCATTATGGCTCTTCAGCATTAGAACGGGAATATTCAATTTGTTCAATATGTAGGTGGCAGCCGTTCCTAATAGAGAGTAGGGAATAATATCATCATCATCATAATATACAAACCAGTTCCCGATAAAATTATCGGAAAGGGTATCCAAAAAACTGAAAATACGGCTGATTTCACTATCCCATATATTTTTTTGCTTTTCCAGTTCTTGAAAGAGTGCCGCTTTCGCATCAGATACTTCTAACATAAAACTTAAAGCACGATGCTGGCCATTTTCTTCGCGGCCGTTTGCCAAAAAGTGCGCTGTATATTGTAAAAAATTATTGATATCGCTTATTGTGTTAATACGATTATAATTGCGTAACAAAAAATCAATTGTCTCGTCTTGAACTTCCTCGAAATGTTCAAAAACATAACGGACGATTATTCTATTCAGACCTATCATTGGAACTTTATCTGCAATAGAACCAGCGGCAGCCCAAAAATAACTTGCCGGTTCAACAGGATGTTCCCACTTTTTTCCCAAATAACGAATTAACATTAAAACTACGCCCACTCCGGCAAGCTGTTTAAAGGGATATTGACATTCCGGAAGTTGAGGATTGATTATAGACCAGGCAGGAGGCAAAACTTCTTGTTGCACAATATGATGATCGGTTATTATAACATCACAGCCCAAATCATTCAGCTGTAAAACACCTTCTTTAGAAGTTATTCCGTTATCTACCGTGATAATAAGTTTATAATTGCCTTTGCGTACAAATTCTATAAAACCGTTCTGAATTCCATGAGGTTCAAGATTGCGATTCGGAATGTAATAACAATGCTTTTGATAACCGCAGGAATTAAGAAAATTATATAAGATATAAGTGCTGGTTACACCATCGGGATCATCATGGCCAAAAATAACAATTGGCTCATTGCTGTATAAGGCATCGCGCAGCCGTTTTTCCACTTTTTCTATATTGGCGAGAAGAGCTTCATCGGGCAGAAAAGATAAGTCCGTTTCTAAATCTGAAAAAGTTAAATGCCGTGTTTTAAGTATCTGATTTAATATCTCATTATCTGAATTACTATTGGTTTCAACTTGCTTCATTCCACTTCCTCTTTTTCAGGGATATCGCGCGGTGCAGTTCTATCAGGCGCTTTGTTGATAAAATCAAAACCAGTGAAACCAATCATCAGCATATATGAATTATCCGTTAAATTATTGTCAGCCAAATCTCCGCGTTTTATATACTGAAATCCCAAATCTATTCTATCAACATTGTTCTTCAAAGGAAGGGTTAAACCACAGCTAACCATCATTTCATCAATATCTTTACCGTTTTTGTCCTTAAAAGCCAATTGTCGCATAGCATAACCTGCGCGCATTGGCAAGCGCATAAAGATTTTCTTATGAGTTTCCAGATTCGGTTCATAAGCGATTCCCAGACCTATTTTATAGCAGTCCCGATAGTTATCAGAAATATTGCTCCAGCGTTCGTAACTGACATCAGTTGCCAATTTTAATTGTTCATAGGGTTTAACGGTCGTGCTTATGCAATACTGTTCCGGAAGCTTATATTCATAATCCGTTGTTGTTTCTGTATTATGAATGCAGCTACGGATAAGTTCTCCTTTTAAAGTTACGGGTGCACAAATATGAGCACCGACGCTATAATTATCAAATAATTTAATTGCGCCTACAGTAAAGCTGGGATTCTTAAAATCCATCAATAATGATTCTCGGGTGTCAAAATTTGCATAATTCCCTGTCTGCGAAAAATAGCGTTTATCATGCCCGAAATAATAGTTAGCACTAATTCCCAGATTTACTTCTGAAAAAGCATAACTATAGATCAGATCGGCTTTGTAAAGATATTTATCGCTGGTTTGTGACTCGATTGAATTATCAGGAAGATATCGATAATTGGTTACTAAACCGGAAGCGTAAGAATTAAATTGGACCCCCACCCGATTTCTACCAATGGGAACGCTGACATTAAAATAGGGAAAATCCAAAGAATCATCTCTGTATTTATGCATTACATTATCATAATCTGACTTGTATTGAGTATATCCCAAAACCATTCCAGTGGAAAACAATGTATATTTATCCCTGTTAAACATTGCCGGATTGGCATATCCTGTATTTATCCGAAAAACATCACTGGCTCCTGTATCGCCCATTCCCATACTGTAAATATCTCTTCCATAATTCTGAACGGGGAAACCATAAAAAGAAAAAATGGAATTTCCCCCTTTAAGAGATATACATAAGATTAACCCGCAGATAATAGTAGCTGCCTTTTTCATTATATATCCTTTAACTTTATAGTCATAACATTATGGATTTTAGTGCATTACTTATAATTTCTTGTGTTTTGCTTTATGGTGTGAAGATTTCACCGGATCGGGTGGAATTCGGAAAAATTTGTAAGCATTGTTAAAAGCTATTTCTGCTACTTCATTTGGACTCATTTCTTTCACTTGCGCTATTTTTTCTACGACCAAAGGCAGAAAAAGGGGAGAATTTCTTTCTCCTCTATGTGGATGGGGAGGCAAGTAAGGACTATCGGTTTCCACCATAAATCTATCCAAAGGAATTATTCGAATAACATCATCCAGATTGGAATTGGAATAAGTAATATTACCCGTGAATGAAATCATCCAACCGGCATCCAAGACCTGTTGAGCAAATACAATATCACCAGTAAAACAATGAAATACCGCGTCCTTAACTTGATTGTTTTTTAGGATGTTATAACATTCTTGATGAGCATCTCTGTTATGCACGATAACAGGCAAATCATATTCTACGGCAAGATGTGCCTGATTGGCAAATACCTCTCTTTGAACTGTAAAGGGAGATAAATTACGGAAAAAATCCAACCCGATTTCTCCGATCGCCAGCACTTTTTTTTCTCTTGCCAGTTTTTTCACTACTTCGGCATCAAAATCAACCGCATCATGAGGGTGAAAACCAACGGTAGAAAAGATGTGCAAGTGTTTTTTTGCCAGGTCTAAAGAACTGAATGCCGTTTCTTTATTGAAAGCGACATTGATGATATATTCAATTCCGCTGTTAAAACACTTGCTGATGATATTTTCCCGATCTTCGTCAAAATCGGGATGATCAAGATGAGCGTGTGTTTCCAATAATCTCATTTTTTATTTACTTAACCCTTATTAAAGATAAGTTCAAGATAAAATTATCGGCATATTTTTGTCAAGCAGGTTCTATGCAGGAACTCTTACAGCTTGCATAGATAACCAAGAAAAAACGGTATAAGGTAATGTAACATTTAGCAGTCAGTTTTTTTTAAAGTTACGGAATTCCGCTTTAGTTAACAGGAGCAAGCATATGAATTTTCTGATGCCAACGAAACATTATCTCTCTTTTCCACCTCTCGACCCCTCGACCTCAGTTTAAATACAACCACAAAACATCTACGAAAACTGACGCCGGAACAGGATAAGCGCCATATATTGAGGACGATAGTGCATTTTTAACACCAGCCCGCAGTTCAAATAATTTTCCTATATCAATGCCCGCCCAAGCGTCTAAAATAGTTGAACTTTCTATCAAATATGGGTTTGCGGCATTTGCAGTATAGTATTCGGAATGACCATAAATACTGCAACCAGCGAAAACGGCATTATCATAGGGGAAGAGATGTTTAATTTGTTGAACGCTTTGAAAGCGGTATTCGGGATTTTCGGTCAATGTCTGATAATATTTGCTAACTATCCATTCTGGACTTACTGTTATTAACCAATTCTTCCAAGTATAATTTGCCTCCATTGCCAAGCGAAGAAAGGGTTGTTGTTTATCAACATTCAGCCAAGTAGAATCTGCTTTTTGGGTGATGTTTTTTATGCCTATGTCAAGCATAGGTTTGATATTCATAAAGTTATAGCAGAATTGAACGGATGTTTGTTGGCGATTGGAAATATCTATCAAATCCAATTCCTGATTAACATTATAGATATCCTTCACTTTTTGAGGGGAAGGATCAGTTCCTGCCAATTGTTTATAAGCTATGCTCATTTCCCAATTTCGTATTCTGTATGATACTTCTGAAAATAACCTAAAGCGTTTCCAATCCAAAAAGTCAGCTGTAAGATCCAGATTAACGGGGCTATCAATTTCCAGACAAGTTGCAATTTTATCGGCATATTTTTCCGCATCGTAGTATCCAATAAACGGAAAATCGTCTTTCTGCCAATTATGTTCATATTTTACTTTGTATTGTAAGAAGGCGATTTCTTGCTTCAAATTTAATTGCAAACGGGTAGAACTGCGTTTATATTTTGTATAAAATTCAGTAGCATTGGCATTTTCGGATTCATTCAGCAGTTTTATATATATCCAGGGCAAGCCGCAAGAGGCATAAAATTGTTGTAACTTATAGTCAATTGGAAAATTGGTTGATTGCCAATAGATAGGAAGAAGTTCATACATAGCTACTTTTTTACGGAAATTAGCATATTCCATTTCCCAATTTAGTAAATTTCCTTGATGAGAAAGATAGTGTCTCATAGAGGTCTCAGTGGATGTAATATCAGTCCAAAAACCATTTTGGGCAAGTATTTCGCCCTGATATTCCAGATCCGTAAAGGATAACAGTTCATTTTTTGCCAAATTTAGATGCACATAATGATGATCATAATCTCCCAAACCTGCCTGAACAGTAGTCAGCACCGGTGCAAAAGGATAGTTTCTATTTTGGAAGTTTACCGTGCGATTAAATTCTTTTGCTGGATAAAGAGAATTAAAATATCCGTAATACAATGAAGGTGACAAAATACTTGAGAATGTTTCAAAACCATTTCTTTCCGGCATATTAAGGTTGGAACGACCTACATAAAAAAAACCGTTTTTATACAAATCTCCTTTTTCTATGTTAAGAGGGGCTGAACTGAAAACCGTATCATCAATGCCTCTTCGGTTAGTTTTAAGCCAATTTTCGATTTCGGTTTGGGACGCTTTTTCGGTTATGGTCTGTAAAGTATCTTCCACCTCTGACTTTTCCATCCCAATTTCTTGTGCCGAAAAGGGAACTGACAAAAAAACTAAAATTATAGCCAACCCAAAGCGCGATAACACTTTGCGGTCTCCTTTAAGTGTTCTTCTAAATTGGCAATAGGATTCCAATGGAGAATCTCTCTTGCTTTTCCAATATCTGCCAGCCAGGCATCCGCCATAATTTCTTTCATTTTCTCCCGATTGATTACTACTTCTTTATGGAAAATTCGGCCATATAAATCACCTGCATAAAAAACCGGAAGCGCTAAAAATTCTGGAATGGTTATTACAACAGGATTTTTATTCAGGGCTTTGGCTATTGCTTTTACAATTTCACTTTGACGGTAAATATGTCCATCAGTGGCAAAAAAAATCTGAGAATAGGCAGCAGGGTTATTAACACAAAGTTCTACAAACTGTGCCAATTCGGATACATAGATCATATTGAGCAGTTTATCTTTGCGTCCAATTTTAAAACCAAATCCCCAGGAAACCATTTTAAAGAGCTGCAAGAAATCCTTATCTCCACAACCGTAAATTGAACAAGGACGAATGATGGTGTAATTTTTCTTACATTGTTTTTGGATCATCTGTTCAGCGGCAAGTTTGCTTTTTCCATAACAGGTTATAGGAGCACAAGGTTCATCTTCTTTTAGGGGAACATTATTTTGGCAAGGAAGGGTTGCTGCCTGGGAACTAAGATAGATAAGTTGCTGTTGTTCAGGGAGATTGTTCATTACTGACACTATTTTTTCCGTTATTCCCACATTGGCTTTAAACATTTGTTCCGAATTTAATGCCTTGGTTTTTCCCGCATTATGAATTATAATATCTATACCTCTAAGAGCTGTGCTAAGCGAAATAGGATTATTATAATCCACCCTTTCGATTTGAGCTTGAGGGGGAATGAAAGCTGAAGATGCACTTGCACGAATCAGGGCTTTAACTTCAAAACCGGTAGAAAGAAAGTGTTTTACCAAATTGCTGCCTACGAATCCATTGGCACCTGTGATTGCTATCTTCATACATCACCGCTTGTTACATTCTTCCTATTTAATTTTGCTAACAGAAAATGGTGGGCGATAAGGGACTCGAACCCCCTACCACATGCGTGTAAAGCATGTGCTCTCCCATCTGAGCTAAGCGCCCATTTATGAATATCTTACGCTGGTCGGGGTGAGAGGATTTGAACCTCCGACTCCCTGCTCCCAAAGCAGGTGCGCTAACCGGGCTGCGCTACACCCCGTTTGATAAATTCCAAAACTTAGATAGGGTATATTTTGTCAATAACTTTCGCTTTTTACCCTTTTAGCATCATTTCCAGCACAATGTTGCAAAGGTAACGGTTAGTAAGTGAATGAAAGGATATTTTAGCCCAAAACAAAGTGCATATTGGAGCTTTTTTGCCAGGATATAAAACCGAAAAATAGTTTGGAAGAGGGAACTTGGGAGGATAATTTATCCCTCATTTATTGTTTAATTGCTCCAAAATAGTGCTTTCTGCGTCATTTAATGCTGCACACACCACAGCGAAATTTCCCTGTTAGGTTGAAAGCATCATCTTCTTATGTTACCGTTACAAATCAGTAACAATTCCGTAACGAAACAACAGCAGTGTTACGGAAGCGTTACTGAGGCATTAAAGCATTCTCTTGGTTACGAACAAGTTAACAAAACTAAGATTGTGGGAGGGGAGAAAATTAAGTGCCAAAGTGCGTCTTGGCCATTCCAATTTTCTTTCCAGGCACAAATTGAGCAAATTTTCTGCTTGACAGAAATCCGCCTCTGTGAAGTAATGCTCTTTAAGATTGTGAATTTTTATTTGGGGCATTAGCTCAGCTGGGAGAGCGCATGACTGGCAGTCATGAGGTCAGCGGTTCGATCCCGCTATGCTCCACCATTTTTTTAAGTCCCCTTCATCAAAAGAGAAGTTGGTGAAGGGGATATACTTTTTTGGTTTGGGAAATTTTAAGAAAGGAACAATAAATGAAATCCGATGATAAAGAATTGATTAATAGAATTACAGTTCAAGCAAAAGAAGCAAGAAAAGCCATATTAACAATGACCACTCTTGCCGGTGCAGGCCATCCAGGGGGCTCAATGTCCTCTATAGATTTGCTTTTGTGTGTTTATAACACAATAAAACATAATCCTTCCCTACCTCAAATGCCAGATAGAGATAGAGTTATAGTTAGTAATGGACATATTTCTCCCGCCGTTTATAGTTCTTTGGGATTGATGGGATATTTTCCTCTGGAGGAGGCAATCGCTCAATATCGTTTGCTGGGAAGTATTTTTGAAGGGCATATTGAAAGACGGGTTCCCGGAATCGAATGGAGTAGTGGTAATTTGGGACAGGGCTTATCTGCCGGAACTGGCTTCGCTCTTGCCTCTCGAATTAATAAAATACCTTATAATGTTTATGTTTTTATGGGCGACGGAGAACAACAAAAAGGTCAAATTAGCGAAGCAAGACGCTTTGCCGTAAAATATGGTCTGAATAATATTATTGCCATTATTGACTATAATCAATTGCAGATAAGCGGTTCCATTCAAAATGTGATGCCTCAAAACATTCGTTTGAATTGGGAATCGGATGGCTGGAAAGTTTTGGAAGTTGACGGCCATAACATTTCTCAGATTTTGGCTAAATTGGAGGAAGCACGCAGTTGTGAACAACCAATTATGCTCTTAGCGCATACCGTGATGGGAAAAGGTGTTTCTTTTATGGAAAATAATGCTAAATATCACGGTTCCGCTCTCGACGAAAAACAGCTGGAAAATGCCTTGCAGGAATTGGGAGTGGAAAATGAGCTGAAAAAATATAGCAAACTGCGTTCGGAATTTAAACCAGAAAATAACACGCCGGCAAAATTGGATTTTCACCCCGATTTTAAAGCGGGAAAGCCAATTCGCTATGAAACAGATAGCGATTGTAGAAGCGCTTGGGGAAAAGCAATTGCCGATTTGGCAAAAATAAATGTGGACGCCAATACTCCGTTTGTGGTTTTAGATTGTGATTTAGCCACCAGCGTTAAAACCAGTGATTATGCTTTACAGAATCCGGAGCGATTTTTCCAGTGCGGAATTATGGAACAACATACTTGCGTGATGGGAGGAGCTCTTTCCATAAGTGGAATTCAGACATTTTGGAGTGATTTTGGGGTATTTGGTATTGACGAGGTCTATAATAATCAGCGTTTAAATGACATCAATCAAACTAATCTGAAAACAATAGTTACTCATACAGGCATTGATGTGGGAACAGATGGCAAAACACATCAGTGCATTGATTATATCTCTCTGACAAGAAATCTGTTTGGCTTCAAACTTATCTGCCCTGCCGATGCGAATCAAACCGATAGAATTATCCGTTGGCTATTCAATAAGCCAGGTAATTATTTGGTAACGATGGGGCGATCCAAAATTCCCGTGCTGAAAAAATTGGATGGAACCCTTTATTACGATTTGGATTATAATTTTATGTATGGCACGGCAGATGTGCTAAGAGATGGAAATGATGGCAGTATGTGGGTTTGTGGAACCTCTGTCGCCAAAGCGATAAAGGCAGTTGACACTCTGCGTGAAGAAGGTATATTTTTGGAA
>JBDKSF010000003.1 GCA_039680785.1 Candidatus Cloacimonas sp. | reverse complement strand
GCATTCAAAAATTCCATACAAGTGGCAATGGCAGTGTTGAATTGCAAACGCTGCAAACAATCCTCTTTCCATCTATAAATGGCATAATGGGTTTCATAACGAAGCTCTTTTATTGCTTCAGAGATATCATCAGAGCGTTCAGTTGACTGTAATCCGCATTTAATCAATTCCAAGTTACTATCAATCAAACGCCAAACTCGGTTCAAAAATCGGAAAGCGCCCATAATGCCATCGTCACTCCATTCCACATCTTTTTCGGGAGGCGAAGCAAACAGCAAAAATGTGCGTAAAGTATCTGCCCCAAACCGTTCAATGATATATTGCGGATCGACTACATTGCCTTTGGACTTGCTCATTTTGGCTCCGTCCTTAGTTACCATTCCTTGCGTCAATAAACGCGCAAAGGGCTCATTATAGTTAATCCAACCCAAGTCACGCATAACTTTATGGAAAAAACGAGCATAAAGCAAGTGCATACAGGCATGTTCAATTCCGCCAATGTATTGATCAACCGGCAACCATTGATTTGCCAGTTCCGGAGAAAAAGGTTGTTTATCATTTTTAGGGTCTGTATAGCGAGCATAATACCAACTGCTATCCACAAAAGTATCCATTGTGTCTGTTTCTCTTTTTGCGGGAGCACCACATTTTGGGCAGGGAACATTTATCCACTCCGGAACACACAAAAGCGGATTTCTGGTAGTTCTCCCAACCTGAACATTATCTGGCAATTCCACAGGCAAATCCTCATCCGGAACTAAAACTATCCCACAATGAGGACAATGAATAACTGGAATAGGATTTCCCCAATAGCGCTGACGCGAAATACACCAATCCCTTAAACGATAACTGACGGTCTTTTCGCCCCAACCATTTTCCACAGCCCAATTAGTGATTGCAGAAATTGCCTCCTCACTATCCATCCCATTGAACTTAGCAGAATTTACCATAATTCCCGGTTCTATATATGCTTCCTGCATTTCTGCCACTTTTAAGGACATATCTGGTTTTTGAATCACGATTTTAATCGGAATATTGTATTTTTTGGCAAATTCATAATCGCGTTGATCATGAGCCGGGACAGCCATAACTGCTCCCGTTCCATAATCCATTAGCACATAATTAGTTATCCATATCTGAACTTTATCACCATTAAATGGATTGAGGCAATACCTACCGCTGAAAATACCTTCTTTGCTTGTTTCCGCGGAACTGCGCACAACTTTGTCCTCATTGATCACTTTGTGGCAAAAATCCTGCAAATCTTGATTATCTGGTTCTTCTTTTAACCATTTTTGCACTAAAGGATGCTCCGGAGGCAAAGCCATAAAGGTTACTCCGTAAATAGTATCCGGGCGAGTTGTAAAAATCGGTATTTTTTCGTTTGTCCCTTCTAAAATAAAATCAACTTTGGCACCTTCAGAACGGCCTATCCAATTTTTTTGCATTGTAATCACTCGTTCAGGCCAATCAATCACTTGGGAAAAATCCAGTAATTCTTCTGCATATTCAGTAATTTTAAAATACCACTGTTCCAAGTCCTTTTGTTCTACAATGTTTCCACAACGCCAACAGTGACCATCCTCAACTTGTTCGTTGGCAAGGACTGTCTGACATTTTTCACACCAGTTCTGAAATCCTTTTTTTCTGTAAACTAAGCCCTTTTCATATAACTTCTTAAAAAGATATTGACCCCAACGATAATACTCCGGACGACAAGTGCTGATTTCTCTGCTCCAATCAAAACCAAAACCCATACTGTCAAATTGAATGCGCATTGCAGCAATGTTTTCTTCCGTTGTCAGACGCGGATGTGAATTGTGTTCAATCGCATAATTTTCCGCAGGCATACCAAAAGCATCATAGCCAATGGGCTGCATTACATTGAAACCTTCCATCATTTTCAAGCGCGAGATAACATCTCCAATAAAATAATTGGAAGCATGCCCTACATGCAGAACTCCCGATGCATAAGGAAACATAGAAAGAACATAATATTTGGGTTTGGAACTTGTATTGGGAGCATTAAAAATCCCTTTTTCCCGCCAAATATTTTGCCATTTCTTTTCAATTTCGTTAAACTTGTATTCCATTTTGTATTTTCCTGCCTATCATTTTATCTATTAACACTTTGCAAAATCTGTTGGAGCGCATAATTGTCAAGCAAAAGCTGCAGTTTAGAATTTTACTCGTTTTTTTCCTGCCTACCTAAAAACCAAACCTCAAGAGCTTTTTTACTTTCAACCCAGTTGTGATTTTTGTGGTAACTTAAAAAATACATCTGAGAAATATAGTCCAAGAAGAACGGTATCCTCGTCGTTCCCTGGACAGCCGAGTTATCAAGTTTCCACTTAATTATAGGTAACAGTATAAATATCTTGTTGTGGGTTGACCAGGAGGTCAACCCTCCTTTATTCAGCACCGGGTTAAAACCCGTCGCTAATATCTGTCGCCCTTTGAGTTAATATCGGTGTTGTTTGTTGTCTGCCAAACATTTTCATCCTTTTCTCTATCTTTGCATAAGGTCACTAATAATCTCATAGAATATGCCGATTTTGACTTAAAGCCGACTAATTGTCAGTTATAAAATACA
>JBDKSF010000002.1 GCA_039680785.1 Candidatus Cloacimonas sp. | reverse complement strand
ACTGATCAAAGTGGCAATATCTTCCATTTCATCTATTTTGCAGAGTTTTATCATTAACGCTTCCAAAATAAGGTAAGGATTGCTGCTACTGCGTAAATCGGTCTTAGAGGCAATAAGGTAGGAAAGTATATACATCAGTTTATTTTGTCCGAATAGACCTGCTACTTCATCAAACACTGCTTGTTCATCTGGATTAATATCCTTTATCTGAACATGCAATTTACTTAAGAGAAGAATGCGAATAAAATCCTGCATCCCAGAAATAAACTCCTGTAAGTCAATTCCTTGTTCAAATATTTTTTGCAGCTCATTTATCAAATCTCGGGCATTTTTTTGGTAGATTAAAGTAATAAACCGTTGATAAATTTGATTGGGGATAACACTAAATATTTGACGCACTTTGTCTATAGTTATGTTATCCATACAATAGGAAATTGCCTGATCCATCAAGGAAAGTGCATCGCGCATACTTCCATCTGCCTTGTGAGCAATAAGATATAAAGATTCATTATCAATTTTTATCTTCTCAATAGAGCATATCTCCTTCATTCGCTGAACAATTGATTCAATGGGAATACGCTTAAAATCGTAACGCTGGCAACGCGATATGATTGTTGGCAACACTTTTTGCGGCTCAGTAGTGGCAAAAATGAAGATAACATTTTCCGGTGGCTCCTCCAAGGTCTTTAGTAACGCATTGAATGCACTTTTGGAGAGCATATGGACTTCATCAATAATATATATTTTATAATTTGAACCACTGGCAGGGTAAAGAAGTTCCTGTTGCAATTCTCGAATGTCATCAACACTTGTATTGGAGGCACCGTCAATTTCTATGACATCGGGTGAGGTTCCAGAAGTTATTTCCATACAATTGGAACATTCATTACAAGGATCCGTAGTAGGACCACTAACACAATTTAAACTCTTGGCAAGAATTCTTGCCAAAGAGGTCTTCCCCACACCCCTTGGGCCTGTAAATAGATAGGCATGTGCGATGCGATTTGTGGAAATGGCACTTTGTAAAATCTCTGTTATATGATCCTGAGCATAAACTTCCTTAAAGTTCTGGGGACGGTATTTTCTGGCTAAAACGATGTAACTCATCTATCCTCTCATCACTATTATCATTATTATAATTTACCAGCATTCTCAATCCTCTTTTTTGAGCAAGCATTTTTTCTGCTGGACAGATTAACTACATCTTGTTTTAATTGTTTTTTAGATTATATTTTTAGCGATGAGGAGTTTTTTGATATTATGAAACTGGAAGGAAAAGTAGTAATTGCCCAAGGTGGTGGGCCCACTGCCGTTATTAATCAGTCCTTAGTGGGGGTAACTTTGGAAGCCAGAAAATTCCAACAAGTTACGCGTGTTTATGGGGCTTTGTATGGTGTTCAGGGAATCGTAAATGAGGACTTTGTAGATCTCACTCAAGAAACAACGCACAACTTAGAACAGGTTGCAGATACACCTTCTTCGGCATTACTTTCCACGCGTGATAAACCCGACACAAAGTATTGTATGGAAATTTTCAAGGTCTTGAAAGCCCATGATGTTCGCTATTTTTTTTATATCGGTGGCAACGATTCTGCCGACACCGTTCGCATTGTAAATGAACAAGCAACTAACGCTGATTATGAATTCAGGGCTATTCATATTCCCAAAACCATAGATAACGATTTAGTGCTAAATGATCATACTCCCGGTTTCGGTTCTGCCGCCAGATTTGTTGCCAGCGCTTTCACTGGAGCCAATCTGGATAATAGAGCTTTGCCGGGTGTTTACATCGGAATTGTAATGGGCAGAAATGCAGGTTTCTTAACTGCTTCGTCAGCAATGGCGCAAAAATATCCAGATGACGGACCTCACCTAATTTATATGCCGGAAATTCCTTTTCACCGCGATAAATTTTTAAGCGATGTAAAACGCACTTATGATCTTTACGGCAGATGTGTAGTGGCAGTATCTGAAGGCATTGTTGATGAAAATAAAGTTCCGATCATTACCAAACTTTCTGGCAATCAGGAAAAAGACGCGCATGGCAATGTTCAACTTTCCGGAACTGGAGCTTTGGGTGATTTACTCTGTGAACTTGTCCGAACCCAACTAAAGATTAAAAGAGTCCGCAGCGATACATTTGGCTACTTACAACGTTCTTTTATCGGTTGCGTAAGTGATGTTGACCAACGAGAAGCGCGAGAAGTAGGTGAACGAGCCGCACATTATGCTATTTGGTATAATTTGGATGGTTCCATTTCCATTCAAAGAACCGGTTTCTACTCCGTTAATTACCAACTTGAGAAATTGAATGACATTGCCGGCAAAACAAAAATTATGCCAGCTAATTTCATCAATGCTGAAGGAAACGGAATTACAGATGACTTCAGATATTATTTGAGGCCATTATTAGGTTCCGGTTATCCTGTAGCTCATCGATTGAGAGCTCCCAAAGTTGCTAAACTATTAGATAATGATAAGATATAAAAGTAACCTTATTATAAGATCAATCACTTTATAGGAGAAGATTACCTATCTGCATAGGATAATGCTAATTAAGATCAATAAGCTGCTGTTATATTATTTATCTCAGGTGCATAAGTTTGTGGGTTGAGACATAATTTCCACTTTCCAAACGCATCAAATATACTCCGTTGCCGACGGCTTTGCCATTTTCATCATCTCCCTGCCAAACAATACTTTGTTCACCCAGTTCAACAGGATTTTGATGAAAAGATTTAATCAACTGACCCTTGATATTGTATATTTTGATGTTTACGGGAAGATGATTCTTTTGTTCCCAAACAATTGTAGCGTTTTGGGAAAATGGATTAGGATAGCAAGATTTAAGTAGAACAACTTCTGGAGTAATTTCAGGTGGCAGAGAAGAACCGTAAGCATTGATTCTTTGCGCATAAATTCCATATCCGTTAACATAATGACTCATTCTTTTATCATGCCAACAGATTATTGCCTGATTACCAATAGCGGATATTATATTATACATCTGATCATAATGTGCATCGCAAAGTAATTGATCCTCACTTTCCACAAAATTACCAGCTGCATCAATTCTGCGGTAATAAAGATCTTGTCCATCCGTTCCATTCATTCTGGAACCCCACACAGCTAAACAAGAATTATTATCAAAAACGCAAAGTGCAGGGTAATTAGCATAAGGATCACACCAAGAGACATCATTACCAGGCGCTAAAGTATTAACTTGCAGTCCCATTTCCGGATACAGAAAATTGCCACCGCTGTCAATTATCTGAAAACAGACATTATACGAACTACTGCCACTATCTCTAACAGTGTAGAGAAGATAAAGTTTATCTGCTTTATATTCATACTTTAGCTGAAAAACTGTTACCGGAAGAGTAATCCCTTCATCTCCCCAAGGCAAAGTATGATTGGCGGTTACTTTTTGGAAGAAAACTGGATGAATAACATATTCTGCAATCAGCAACACGAGATCCTCACCTGTTATATAACTGGCAACAATAGAATATTGATTTGTGGGCAAATTATTAATAACTATTTCTCCGGAAGCATTCCAGTCCGCAACAGGATAGCCATTTTCATCATATTTCAAACCTTGGATAGTATTATTGCCAGCTACCGTCTCTTTCCATAATAGATATCTTCCGGTAAAAGAATAACCAGAGGGTGAGCTAATCAAGTCCTTTAACATAATACCTGTTTCACCCCACATTTTAGTTCCGTTATGAATTCTCTGTCCATAGATGCAACTATTGGAATATATGGAACTTGGCTCAACCCAACTGATATATATGTCATCTTCATAACAGGTTGCATTATAACCAGTTAATTGAGCCGAAGAAATAAGAATGCCATTTCCATTTATTAAAAAGTCCCCGTTTTCAGATATAATCTGCAGATAGAGAGCATTGGAATAATAAAGCAACCCTATTTGCTCAGAGTTTATTTTAAAGATTTTATATGAATTATTGTCCAACTGACCAAGATTGATCAGTTTCCCGTTTTCAGGAAACAACAATTGTCCAGTTAAAGATACACCCTGACAGTATAAATGATAATCTCCCCCTCTGGAATCAGAATAAAAGACAATAGACCTATCTGCTAATGGGATATTTGCTAAAAGAGTAGTACTTCCGTTAATCAGAGAAACAAGATTAGTTCGCTGAGGGTCTTTGCCTTCTTTTGTCGTTATAGAATAAAAATCGGTGCTCAATTTCAGATATTCAGCTATTGTCTTTTTGCTGATAACCAGCATCTGATCGTTTTGATAAAATAACTGAGGCGAATCATAAACACCACTTAACTGGTCTAAATTATAACCATATATATAGCCATACTGGCTTCCCTGAATATTGGTTCTTTCCATTTTCAGAACACTACCGGCTGCTTCATTATACTCAGCCCAGATAAACGCCACTTCATCATTAACTACATTCAGATTAAAATCGGCAATGGTATAAAGTGAATTAGAAAGCACAAGTCCATTGTCCGGATAACGCGGCTGCAAATTTTGATTGAATCTGTAAGTAAAAACCTCACAATCATTTGTAAGAGTATGACGCAATAATCCGATTTGCAGGTCTCCACCATTGGTAGTAACTGCTTTTATATGGCAGTCCTGAATATTATCCTCTCCCGCCAGAACAATTTGATAAGTTGCCAGGGGCTGATTTACCTGCTCCGCTAAAGCATTATAAGTTCTGATATTGATGTAGGAATCGCTACTATAGGAAAAACCCAAATCGTATAAAATACCATTGGAATTTAAAATTAATTGATGTGGGTATCTTATTTCTCCGTTGCCTAAAGTATAACTTGTCGCCCAAATTGATGCACCATCATTGGCAAAGCGGCGTAAATAATTAGTTCCATCAACACTACTAAATCTGCGAAATTTGATTATTGCTCCGCCTAAACCATCCGCAACCAAATCATCAAGTTCAGGATGATCTAAATTTATATTTAAATTGCTATTATCCCAAACGGGAAGACAAGAGGCATCATAACTCTGCAAATTGATTTGGGATAAACTGTCATTTTTCAGTAGAAGCAGAAAACCACCAATAGTATTAACCGCTATTCTATATTCAAAACTATCTATGACGCGCACATTAAATAAGCTTATCCCTGTCTCACTCCACAATAATTCACCGGTTGGAGAGTATTTCTGAGCAAAAAGAGCAGAGGTTATATTATTTTCTTCCAGCCAAGTTATGATAATATTTCCATCGGAAGTAACCAGTTGTTTTACTTGGTTGAATTGGACATCCCCGGCTTTAATAACTAATGGCTCTTGCCATTGCGGACTTCCAGAAAAATCTGTTTTTTGCACAAAAAGGTTATTAATGCCAGCTTCGGATTGAGACCAAGTAAGAAAGACCTCATTATTGGCATTTTTAACCGCATTTCTTTGCCAGTCAATATAATTCACTTCTCTTATGGCAACATCATTGTTCCAAACTGGCTCTGCATAAATAGTCGTAATAGTTAACAGCAGTATAATGATAATAATTGGTCTCTGCATTGTTTCTCCTTTTTTTGCCTGGGGAAAAAATTTATTTTTCTTACTTATAATTCCTATGATAAATGTCAAGTGATTTCTATTTCCTCATATATTGGCTGGTTAATATAAAACGCATCTCTCCTTGATTTTGCCTTCCCATAAGATACATATAAGTATTAATTATAATGGAAAAGATTAAAGAACCATCTTCAAAAAAATGTAATAATTTCTTAATGAAAACCGTATTGAACCATTTCTAACCATCACTTTTATCATAAAAGTCCAAAATTGATGTTTTCTATCTGCCTTACTGAAAGCCGTTGATCTATCGTTTAACATCCCTTAATCAAGCGTTAACAATTAACGCTTGATTAAGGTTAGATGAACACTTGATGGACGCTTTCAATTAAGGGCAAAGAGCGGAACTTCTTTCCTATATTCAGTTTATGCTAAAGCAGTAAAGGCCTGATGACAGGAAAATAAATTAAGATAGTTCATAAGATCAGCACCAAATTTAAGCTCGAAAATCCTAATGCGGGATTGTGCTTGACACAATTATACCTAAAAAAAAGGTATGAAATATTGGACTGGGAACTTTTTTCTACCCACAAAATAAAAGATAACAGGAAGCTACTATGAAAGCAACTTATGCAGAAATCCAAAGTAAAATCCAAGCGTGTAAAAATCCTTATTTAGCCCTTTTGCAAGAACTAAAGGCAACGGCTATTCCTGCCGAAATGCCTTATGGCAAATTTTTTCAGGATGTTAAAGACCTCTTTCTTTTAAGCGAAGAACTGGGTAATTATATTGATGATACTGATCACTTGGCAACAATCCCTTGGGAACAAGTCACTAAGCTACATAATAAATATTATGCTCCTTTGGCAAATTATGAGTCCTGTCTGGGCAATCCGGATTATGCCGTTGCCTTATATGAAGCGAAAATGGGAAAATTCTCGTCGGCTCTCTATTTTCAATTTGTTAATATGTTCTTTTCTTATGCCAGCAAAAACTACCTCCAACTGGAAGAAAACCTGCGTTTATTTTTTACCTTGTTCCAAAATGCCTTAAAAGGTAATCTTGCTTATGAGGACTGGGTAAATGACTATCGGAATATTATGTTGGAAAATCACAAAATCAAGCTGTATCGTCAATTTTATCAGGGTTACTATCCGGAAGCAAATATATGTTATGATCTTATTCTGAATTCCGACCTTAATGATTTACGCTATCTATATCGTTATGGAATGTTCATCTCGGAAGTTAACATCAAAATGGCTCAATTTATCAATGCTTATCCGGAAAAAGAACTAAATGACATTGCCCGCTATATCGTTCAATG
Source organism: Candidatus Cloacimonas sp. (assembly GCA_039680785.1). Lineage (NCBI taxonomy): Bacteria > Pseudomonadati > Candidatus Cloacimonadota > Cloacimonadia (SeqCode) > Cloacimonadales (SeqCode) > Cloacimonadaceae (SeqCode) > Cloacimonas (SeqCode) > Cloacimonas sp. (SeqCode). The sequence goes on along the minus strand of JBDKSF010000002.1, from coordinate 2,130 downwards.
CTGGATAGATGGTTTTACTCGCTCCCAAAAAGATTATCGACTAAAAAAGACAGCCAGTATCATTGTTCCCTGTGGGATGGAAAAGTTGGGACGCCTTGTCCATAATGAACTGCAAAAAATAGGCATTCAAGGATTATTTTCCGTTCCCTATAAAAAATCGGGAAATAAGCAGTTTACTTATGATCACCGTTTTGATAACGCTTTGATTTTGGATAAAAATTATACTGAGATGGTACTTGATGTCTATGCGGAAGTGGTTGAAGACCTACAAGAATTGATCCAAAATGATGCCGGTCCCGTTTATATAGACCTTTTTGGAGAGACACCTTTTTCACCTGTGGCAAAAAACACTGCCTTAGCTTTATCAGATGAACAACAGGAACTTTCCAGAGAATTAATGTCCAAATCCGCTCAAATTTATCATCAATATTATAGAAGAGACCAAGCCAGTTTTTGTATAATTGCTTTCCCTTCTCCAGAAATTGGAGAACACTTCCCGGAAATTTTTGCCGATACATTAAAAATAAACCTTCTGGACAGTATGCACTATGCCAATATTCAACAAAATATAATTGATGTGTTGGATAAAGCCGATTTTGTAAATGTGAAAGGCAAAACCGGAAATGACACCGATATCAATGTTAAATTGCATCCTCTGCAAAATCCGGAGAAAGAGACCAACTTTGAAAATTGCGTAGCCGATGTAAATATTCCCGTTGGCGAGGTTTTTACTTCTCCCCTTTTAGCTGGCACTAATGGAACTTTGCACATAGAGGATATTTATTTGAATTCCTTGCGCTACTATAACTTAAAAATAAAGTTTGAAGACGGTTGGGTGAAAGATTATTCCTGCACGAATTTTGCAGACCCGGAAGAAGGTAAGAAGTATATTTACGAAAATTTGTTGCTGCCTCATAAATCACTTCCTATCGGTGAATTTGCTATTGGAACCAATACTTTGGCTTATCAAATGGCAAAAAAATATAACATCCTGCCCCTTCTGCCAATTTTGATAATAGAGAAAATGGGTCCCCATTTTGCTATTGGCGATACTTGTTTTAGCCATGAAGAAGATAGACCGCATCCGAGTTTTGTAAATGGCAAAGAAATGATTGCCGTAGATAACGAAAAATCCATCACGCGCAAAGAAAATCCGCTTAATGCCTATACTCAGAAACATTTAGATATAACTTTGCCCTACGAAATGCTGGCTTCCATTACTGCCGTCACTAAGAATGGTGAAAAAATGGAAATCATCAGAGACAGTAGATTTGTGGTGCCTGGAACGGAAGAATTAAATATCCCTTTGGAAGAAGGTTTTTAGTGTAAGCGGAGGATTCTATTCCTCCGCATTTATTTTGTAGTCGGAGGACGCCGTTCATTTTAAAAATGTGTAGTCGGAGGACGCCGTTCCTCCGCAAAAAAAATTATTGAAATATGGTTTAGCTCTTGCTAAATTTGATAACCAAATAGGCGTTCCCAAAAATCCAGCCAGTAAAATATCTGTTCTTGAATCAGGTTATTGGATATCCTATCATTCACACTGTAAGTAATGAAAGGTATAGCGGAAAAGTGCATTGGTAATAGTGTTTTACGATTGGCAGGAAACATCCCCATTTTATAAATTACCATTTTTTGCGTTTCAGCTGAGAGAAGGTGATCTACAAATTTAGAGCATAAAGCTGATTTTTGAGTTCCTCGATGAATTCCAATTGATTCAATATACTGAAAGCTGCCTTCTTTAAGCATAGAAATCTCAAAATTACGATTCATTGGATCCATTTCTTGTAAAAAGGCAGAGGTTGTATTATAACCAATCATTAATGAACATTCACCTTTTTTTAATGCCTCCAAAGCTTCACTTTGGTTACTATAGGTCTTATAAATGTTCTTGCGTAAACTCTGCCACATATATTCATAGCCATCGGGTCCAAAAAGGGCAACGCTCCACAATAAAGTGGCTCTTCCCAAACCAGAAACCATTGGATCACAAATAGCGATTTGAGCTAAATATTTGGCGTCTTGCAATTCACCAAACGATTGAGGAGGATTTTTTATTAAAGAGACATTATAAACCAGTGAGAGATTGCTGTAGGCAAAAGGAATTAGACGCAAAGAGGGATCAAACAT
>JBDKSF010000001.1 GCA_039680785.1 Candidatus Cloacimonas sp. | reverse complement strand
CATTTTACTTATCTGTATATAGTAAAGAGGGTAAAGCGCTTATTTTGGTTCCTTCCGATGAACAAAAGACAATTGACATTACAGCTCAGGTTAGCAATAAGGATTTTCCTGAGGGGTGGGCAACTTTAGAATATCCTGCCAATGACCATAACTGGCAAACCCAACCCGAAGAATATACTTTAGCTGTAAATTTGGAAAAACAACGCTGGCAGGAGAAACAGAAATTATTTGAGGCAAATGCCATAAATGCAAAAGTGATGGATGATTCGCTGATGATAAAAGTTGCCATTGCTTGCCGAGGTAATTATTCCGCTTTTTGGGAATTTGTAAAACGCAACCCTGAGCCGGATGTAAATTTTCTTAATTATTTATTGCTGGATGATCCGAAATTTTTATGGCAGGCAAATGCAGAACAGTTTGAGGCATTATATCAAAACTGGATTTTGCTGTATCAATCTGATATGGAAGAAGAAAATTTGGTTAGTATATTCTCTCCCGCTGTTTTTTATGAAGACCTGCCTCAGCCAGTTGAATATAAAAAAGGCAAGGCACAACTTTATCCGGAATCATTTCGTTTTAACTTTGCTCACAACAGAGAAGGCGTTATCAAAGTGCTTTCTAAGCTGAAAAAAAGATATAATATCAAGCCAGAAAAGGCATTAAGCGGAATTCCTCCTTTGCAAATTGCCATAAAGCAGAAAAATCTGACTTCGTCTCAGTATAAAATATTGGCGGTAAGTATGTTAAGAGCTAACGGTTTTCCTGCTGAATATACCAGAATTCCAGATTTAATCGCGGTTTTTATTGAAGGCGACTGGCATTATGTAAATGTTGTAAAACAGTCCTTTGAAGATATTACTAAAGATAACAAAACCAATAGCTTCCAACTCACTTTACAGATTAACGATGCAGAAGGCATTCCGGTAAAAGCAAGTGAAGAACAATTGACTGTGTGTCGTTATGCCAATGGTATGTTTTATCCAATAAACGATAAATTTAACTATCTTGGTTCAGGTAAATATACTGGTAGTTTTCCTGTTCACGATGCTTGGTTGCAGTTTGGATATAGGGTTTCAGATAGTAAAACAAAATTTTTTAATATGCCTTTAAAACCCAGTGTGGATGATTCTCTCTACTTTGAAATTACGGCTGAAGAATATCCCCGCAATTGGAAGGAAGCGGATTCGGAAGTTCTTTCTCTGCTAAAAGAAATACCCAATCTGGATAGTAAAATAGTCCTTATCGGGAATTATGACCAAGAAAACAGTCGCCGTCTGGCAGATAAACTGGTTTCTTTAAAGAAGGATTTCATTTGGATAGGATACTCAACATCGGAAACTGTGCCTCCCAATTATATGCTTAACAAACAGTGGGATTCCATTGTGCAGAAAAATACTCATAATGCTATGCGCAGCATAACATTAATTAAAACAGGCGAAAACTGGCAAATGTATGATGGCTTGTGGGATAAATTACCCGAGTAGAAATGCTCTACACAGTTTTTTGCATCTCACAGATTTCACAGATGTTACAGATAAAATAGATAATAATAAATTGGAGGATAGTTAATTTAATGCCGGAATTGCCAGAAGTTGAAACAATCGTAAAGGGCTTGGAAGAAGTTATGAAAGGAAAAGTAATAAACTCAATTGCTTGTTACTACCCCGGAACCGTGATTTACGATGATAATATTGCTGCAAAACCATTACCAGCTAAAGCGCTAAGCATAAAACGCAAAGGGAAATATATCATTATTTATCTGGATAGTGCTTATGCCTTGATTGTCCATTTGCGGATGACAGGTAAATTTGTTTATGATCAGTTTCCGAGCGAACCGCTAAGCTATGAGAGAGCCAGAATAAATCTAAAAAATAACTCAGTTCTGCATTTTATCGATATCCGCACCTTTGGTAAAATAATTATCTGCCGACAATGTAACATAGATAGATATCTACCGACTTTGGGACTTGAACCTTTTAGTGATGATTTCACTACCCAAAATTTAAAAGAAAAAATGCAAGGTAAAA